>NZ_SMKR01000286.1 GCF_004348725.1 Kribbella turkmenica | reverse complement strand
CCCCGCACCGTTGTCGCCCATCAGGGCGACCACTTCCGCGCGCTTGACTTCCAGGCTGGCGCCGCGCAACGCCTCGACGGCGCCGAAGCTCTTCACCACGCCGTCGGCTCTCAGGAGGGCCTGCTCCATCGGCTACATCCTTTGCATTCAGATTTCTGAATCTTGTTGGAGAGTAGGAGTGGCAGCAAGCCAGTGTCAACACCCAACGCCGACGCGACATTCGGGCCCTCGTGAGTCACGTGGCGCTCACTCGGTTGACAGTTACGTTCAGAAGTTTGAATACTTCACTTCACGCGATGCAGAGGAGTGAGCGCAATGTGCGAAGTACGAACCCTGATCACGCGGCTGCGCGAGAAGCTCGCCGAGGACGCGGTCCTCGAAGAGGCCGACGTGCTCGACGACTACAGTCACGACAGCTGGCCGGTCGCCACGGTCTGGTCGAAACTCGGTCAGCATCCTCACCGTCCGGACGTCGTTGTCCGCGTGGACAGTGCCGCCCAGGTGGCCCTAGTGCTCGAGGAAGCCACAGACCTCGGCCTGGCCGTCACCCCCAGAGGACTCGGTTCGTCGGTGACGGGACAGCCGCTGCCGACTCGAGGCGGGATCGTCCTCGACCTGTCCGCCCTGGTCGGGCCGCCGGTCCTGCACGAGCTGGATCGAACCGTGACCGTGCCGGCCGGGGTTCGCGGGAGCGACCTGGAGGCCTGGCTCAATCAGCGTGGCCTGACCCTCAACCACTTTCCGCAGTCTCTTGCTCGCTCCACCGTCGGGGGCTGGATCGCGACCCGCGCAACCGGGCAGTTCTCCTCACGGTACGGCGGCATCGAGGACCTCGTAACCGCCTTCACCGCCGTACTCGCGGACGGCACGGTGTGTCAGGTCGGCCAGCGGCCGCGCGCCGCCATGGGCCCTGACCTGAAGCAGTTGTTCATCGGGTCCGAGGGCACTCTCGGCATCGTCACGGACGTCACTCTGAAGGTGTTCGCCGTCCCCGAAACGACATTGGTCGAGGCGTTCACCGTGCCTGACGTCGACCGCGGCGTGACCGCGATGCGCGAACTGATCCAGGCCGGTCTCCGCCCCCACCTGCTCCGGTTCTACGACGCCGATGAAGCCCGCCACGCGCTCGGCACCGCCGACCGCGGTCTGCCCGCGCTGTTCGTCGGTCACCACGGCCACACCGAGCTGACGCGGGTCGAGCACGTGGCCGTCACCCGGTTGCTCGTCCAGCATGGCGCGGTGAGTCTTGGCCCCAGCCCCGTCGAAGCGTGGCTGGCCCGGCGGTTCGACTTCTCCACCGTCGAGAAACTGCTAGCGCAGCCCGGTGGTTATGCGGAAACCATTGAGGTGGCGAACCTGTGGAGCCGGATTGTTCCCATGTATCTCGAACTGAAGGAACAGCTACAACCCTTGGCCGACGAAGTCCTGGGCCACTTCTCCCACGTGTACGACCAAGGATCCTCGCTGTACGTGATCCTGCTCGGCCAGGCCGACGACGACACCGAGGCGCTGACCCGGTTGGAAGAGATCTGGCGCCGGGCGATGGAGGTCGTGGTCCGCCACAATGGTGAGGTGTCGCACCACCACGGCGGCGGACTTGCCCGCCAGCCCTGGGCCCGGCAGTCTCTCGGCAGCGGACACGTGCTGCTGCAGCGAGTCAAGGACGCGCTGGACCCGCAGCACACTCTCAATCCGGGCAAGCTCGGGCTGGGCCTGACCGCGTGACACGGTCGGCCGCTGCCAAGGACTCTGCCACGATAGTGTCCATGTCGAGCACCCCGAGTCGACGAACCGCTGCGCCCAGCGTTCGAGAGGCCCTCGCCCGCCTGCTCCTGACTAGGGAGCTCGGACAACGGATGCCGCCTGTCCAGGAATTGCAGGACCTCATCGGCGCAGGCGCGGGCACAGTGGTGAAGGCCCTGCGCCAGCTTCAAAGCGCCGAGGCCGTCGGCCTGGACAGCCGCGGTCGATCCGGCACGGTCATCACCTCTCGCCACGTGGGACGATTGTGGGAGTACGCCGGACTCGGAAACCTGCACGTCGCGATGCCGCCGCCTGGACCACTCGAGCAGCAAGCAATCGCCGCAGTACTGCAGGAGGGCCTGGCTCGCCTCGGCATTCCCATGGTGGTCGACTTCGGAAGCGGCTCGCGAGACCGGCTCGCCGCCGTGTTCCACGAGCGCGCTCAGGTAGCCGTCACATCACTCGCCGCCTTCCACCACCACAGCAAGGACATGGGCGGACTCATTCCGCTCGACCTCGGTACAGGCACCTACTACGCGCCCGACAGCCTCGTCATCGTCGAACGCGCTGAATCGAGCAAGAACGCAGGCCCTCGTCGCGTGGGAATCGACAACCGATCCTTCGACCACGAACAGCTCACGCACGCGGAGTTCGACCCGCTCACCCCCGAGTACGTCGACTGCGCCTTCTACCGAGCTCCCGCCGCAGTCCTCGCCGGCGACATCGACGCAGCCGTCTGGCACGAACTCCCCACCGTGATCCCGCCACGCCTGGCCGGCCTCCGACTACGCCGGCTCGGACCCGAGGCCATTGAACGCACCGCCGGCATCACCAACGCAGCGCTCATCACCCGCGCACTCGACGCACCGGTTAACGCCGCCATCCGAACCGTCCGCATCGCCGAGGTGGCTCCGCGCCAACGAGCCCTCGCAGCCCAAGACGCCAGCCATGGCGACGGCCCCGCGTTCTGGCCTCGCTAAACCTCCAAGCGGCACCGGCATCCACCGATATTTCGGGCACCGGCTCAGGTACCGGTCGCACCTGTGTGCCCAGTACGAGACTCAGGGAACCACTCCACGGCGATGTCGGCGCCCCGGAGTGAGGTTCTCGATGCAGAGCCCCAAGCAGTCAAGACATGCTCAAAGCCTGAATGACTGTGCATACCGACCCACAGTTCATCAACCAGTACTCTCGCCGCCAGAGAGGCCGGCTCCTGATGAGGCAGATATGCAACTGCCCGGGCTCCCGCAGCTTGAACCTCGTAGCTGGCAGCTCCCCGCACACCTCTTTAGGCACCTGAATCAGCGCGAGAAGGATGGTGAGCGATGAGAAACGATGTGCACGAGAGCACCCCTAGTCCCCCTGCCAGTAAGAGCTTTCGCTCATCATCGACAAACGGTGAGCAGCCTCAGCTGGAATTCAGCGGGTTCGGGTTCGGGGTTCGAGTCCCTGGCGGCGCACAACAGCCCAGGTCAGAGCGCTGACCAGGGCTTCTTCATGTTCCCAGGTCACCTTCTATTCGACCTTTCAGCCACGCATTTCGGGGTGGCTCGGCCCTGCGCCCTTCAGATCATCATGACTGTGCGTCACGTCACATCGGCGCGCCATGTCACCGAATCCGCCGAGCTCAAATGCCGGCCACGCGTTGAACAGGCAACGCTCACACCGGTCGGAGGCAAGACATGCCGAGGCCACCACCGCCCATCGGAACCTGGGGAGAGATCTCCACCAGGGCCACCAAGACCAACAAGAACGGCAACCCCTCAAACACCTGGCCCATGCCAAGTTCCGTGACCACGACGGCAAGGTCCGCGCCGTGACCGCCGTCGGCACGACCAAGTCCGCCGCGCGGACCGCCCTGCTCACCAATCTGCAGAACCGAGCCAGAACCAACCACTCCGCCGAGCTCACGACGAACCACAAGGTCAACCACCTCCTCCACCTCTGGAAGAAGAGGTTCGAAGGTCTGGTGGTCGATCGCCGACCTCCTTGGACATTTACCGCCGCGCCCTCAAGAACCACGTCCGCCCAGCCCTCGGCGAACTCCACATCGGCGAAGCCACCACCCCGCGTTGACACCGTCCTCACCACGATCAAGGACCACACTGGCGCCTCGACCGCCAAAACCTGCCGCGCCGTCATCTCCGGCGCCATGAAACTCGCCGTCCGCTATGGCGCCGCCAACGTCAACCCCGCCCGCGAAGTCGACCCCATCGAAGCCAACCCAAGAACCCACCCCGAGCCCTTACCACCGACGAAGTCACCCTCCTGCACGAAAGCCTGACCGCCGACGAACACGCCATCGAGGCCGACCTCCCCAACCTCGTCACCTTGATGCTTGCCACCGGCGTCCGGATCGGCGAAGCCCCCGCCGTCCTCTGGCACCGAATCGACCTCGAAGCCGGCACCGCCGAAATCACCCACACGATCGCCCGTCCCACAGGCGAGGACTCCTCCGCAAGGCCACCAAACCAGGACCGGCGAACGCACCCTCAGCCTCCCCAGCTGGGCCGCCGCCATGCTCCGTGCCCGCCACACCGCCAGCACC
>NZ_SMKR01000285.1 GCF_004348725.1 Kribbella turkmenica | reverse complement strand
CTCGCCTCTCGGCCACTCCACCAGTGAGAAAGCTGGCCTGCCGAACCCTCTCCGAGCGGACGACCGGGTTCGAACCGGCGACCTCAACCTTGGCAAGGTTGCGCTCTACCAACTGAGCTACGTCCGCGCTGCGACCAGGTTTTCGTTTCCCCCGGCGCGAGAAGAACATTAGCCCATCTCCGCCGGAGTTCAAAAATCGGGGTCGCCTGGTGGTCGACGGACGGTCATCAGCCGGTCACCTGTGGACAAGCCGATCGGCCGGAATCGCCTTGGGACTAAGGTGTTCTGCGGAAGGAGCACCCATGCGTATCTGGCTGAACGGCACCCTGCAGGACGACCACGCGGTCGTCTCGCCCCTGGATCACGGACTGACGACCGGCGACGGGGTGTTCGAGACGATCAAGATCGTCGACGGGCGCCCGTTCGCGGTCACCAGGCACCTGCAGCGGCTGGTCCGGTCCGCGGTCGGCCTGGGCCTGCCGGAGCCGGATGTCGCGTACGTCGAGGAGGGCATCGCGGCCGTCGTCAAAGCGGATCCGGACATCCCGTTCGGCCGGCTGCGGATCACGTACACGGGCGGTGTCTCCCCGTTGTCGTCCGATCGCGGTACGTCCGGACCGACGATCGTGGTTGCGTCCGACCCGATCCAGCGCCCCGGCCCGACGTCGGCGATCGTGACCGTCCCCTGGGTCCGCAACGAGCGCGGCGCGGTTGCCGGCCTGAAGACGACGTCGTACGCCGAGAACGTCCTGGCCCTGGCCTACGCCAAGGAGCGCGGCGGCAGCGAGGCGATTTTCGCCAACACGGTCGGCAACCTCTGCGAGGGCACCGGCTCGAACATCTTCTGCGTGTACGACGGCGAGCTCGTCACGCCGACCCTGGAGTCGGGGGCGCTGGCCGGAGTCACCCGTGCGCTGGTCCTCGAGTGGTTCGACGCCACCGAGCGCGACGTACCCCTGGCGAGTCTCTTCGAGGCCGAAGAGGTGTTCCTCACCTCGACCACCCGCGACGTCCAGGCCATCCACCGAGTCGACGCCCACACGCTCGCCGCCCCCGAGGTGATCAGCCAGGACGCGTACGAGTGGCGGAGGTCGTGAAACCGCAGCCCGCCTTCCGCGTGGCGCGACACAGCCTTGACCGCCTGTGCCTTGGTCTTGAACAGCTCGGTCGCGTCCCCGGCCGGGGACGGCCAGGTGCCCCGGAACTTGTCACCCTCTGCCGCGACCGAGCCCAGGAGTCCAGCCCGCACGAGGGACGGCCGCCAGATGCGCGCCCGGAACAGCGTCCGACGCAACGGGGTGCCCGCCTCATTGATGAACACCTCCCCGGCCTGGCCGGTGCCGTACAGCTCGCGGTACTCCTCCAGGAGGCGGCCGACCATCGGCGGCACCGGTACGACGCGGCGGCCAGCTCGCGACTTCGGGTAGGGCTTTGGGGTCACGTGACCGTTGACCTCCACCGCCACCCGCTCGACTCGCAAAGCGCCGGCCACCAGGTCGACCGACTCCCACCGCAGTCCGACGCACTCTCCCCACCGCAAGCCTGTGCCGCCAGCGAGGGCAACGATCGCACGATGCCGCTCGGGAACAGCCGGGAGAAGGCGCGTGGTGAAGTCCTCGCGGCTGATCGTCTGCCTGTCCCCCGCCTGCTGGCGCTTCTTCGGTAGCCGAATGTCCTTGGCGGGATTCACGGCGATCAGACGGTCCCGAGTCGCGGCCTTGAGAACGGCACTGAAAAGCCGGTGGCATTCACCGACCGTCGACGGCGCTAGCTGACGCGAAAGGCTGGTGATCCATTTCTGTGCGGACGAATGGTCGATCGCGGAGAGCGGCGCATTCGCCCAGTGCGAGACCACGTGGTTCTTCAGCAGCGACAGATCACGTGCCCGAGTCGTCAGCTCGACATTGTGCGACTCGATCCACTGCGCGGCGTACGCACCGAACTTGATCCGCCGAGCTGCGTGCGGGTCGACGTAGGTCCCCGAGTGCCTGGTTGATTCGATCGTGGCGAGGAAGGCGCTCGCCTCACGACGGGTCGGGAAGGTCTTCGACGGCTGGCGACCGGTCGCGTCGCGCCAGCAGGCCTTCCATTTCCCGGCCGGGGTCTTTCGGATGTATCCCATCTCAGTTCGTCAGCTCCAGTTCGATGCGGTCGCGAGGGTTGCGGAGTCGTCGGGAATCGGCGTGGCGTCCAGCCAGGTGTGGAATGCGCGGCGCGGCACAACCCACCGGGTACCGAGTCGGCGCGCCGGAATCTGCCCGGTACGGACCATCAGGTAGGCCGTGTTGCGCGAGACGGCCAGCAGTCGCGCGACCTCCGGGACCGTGTAGACCAGGGCGCGGAAGTCGTGAACGGTCGCGGTCGATTCGTCGTCCGGAACGGGGATCAGGTGCGGCACAGATGCTTGGCCTTTCATGCGGCTCCAGAGGTCGAGTCGGTGCTGACAGCTCGGAGGGGCCAAGGCGTACCAGCCGTACCAGCCTCGTTTTGCCTGGTCAGGGTCAAGGAGGCTTGGTCACTTGGTACGGCTTGAGCCGTACCAGTGAGGGAAGCCTCATCGGGTCTGACCTGCGGTGTTAGGCCTGGTACGGCTGGTACGGCTTCCTCCCCGGCTGGTTTCGGCTCGGGGCAGTAGCGGTTCCAGGCGTCGGTGAAGTCGCTGCGGTGGTAGCCCTTGGCCTGCCCGGTCGGGAACCGGATGGTGTCGCTGCGGATCTCGAACTCGCGCAGCAGGTTGCCCATCCGCATGGCGGTGAGTCCGGCCGCGCCCATCGTCGCCCAGGGTGCTTCGGCATCGCTGCGGAGCCGGTCCAGCAGGATCTGCGTCGGCAGCGCGTCGGCGTCCTGGAACGCCGTTCGGCAGTCGGCCAGCAGGCGGGTCGGGATCGAACCCTCATCGCCCGCGTCGCGGTCGCTGGTGAGCGCCACGGCGGCCTTCCTGGCGGCTCGGGGCCACCGCCCACCCGCCAAGTCGGCAACGGCGATCATCGGCTCCCAGGTGTCGGCCGCGCGATCTTCCAACGGCATGTCCGGTGTCGCGTTCCGCAGCGTCTTGATGTGGCCGGTAAGCCACTGGTTGAGCCGCTGCCGCAGCGCATCCAGCTCGGGACCGTCGCGGCCGACGCGGTACGGCGCGACCTTCTCGCCGGGTGCGCGGCGGCGCATCCGGATGACGGCGGCCCGGTCCTCGATCGTGTCCGGCATCGCACCGATCCCTGCCAGGGCAGCCATAGCGAACGTGGCGATCTTCTCGACGGACTTGCTCCCGGCGTCGTACCGCAGGGCCGGACGGCCGCGCTGGTGACCGGCGTTCAGCAGCCCGCGCAGATCCTCGTTCTCCCCGGCCTTCGGGCCGAAGATCGTGTCCGCCTCATCGATCAGCAGCGTCGGCGGATCGCCCGGCGCGACCCCGATGGATCGGTAGACCGCCGAGGGCGAGGCGTTGACGGTCATCAACGGCCGGTGGCTCATCCCCTCGACCATGTCCAGCAGCCGCGACTTTCCGCAACGCCGTTCGGGTGCCCGGATGACCAGCCGGGGCGCGCAGTTCCAGGCCGGTACGGCGTGCGTGGCGGCGATCCACAACACGACAGCGATCGCGGCGGACGTGCTCGGGAGGATGACGTAACGCGCGATGGTGTCGGCCACGTCGTCCAGCAGCTCGGCACCGTCGATCGGCTCGGGTGTGCTGTCGGTTGGGGTGCTCATCAGGCTGCGATCCCTTCGTCACGGAAGCCACCGGTAATGGCGGCGCGGATGTCGCGGGCGGTCTGCTCGGCTTGCTGCCCCACAGCAGTCAGTACGGCGATCGCGTCGGCGTGGGTGATCGCTCCGGCCGCGACCATCCGCGCGACGCCTCTCGCGGCTCCGTAGAGCGTCGTTCGGCGCTTGCCTTCGGGTGCGTTGCGGACAGCGTCCAGGTGCGCGCTGAGGAGCCGTTCGGGGTGGGAGATGCCCCCCGCTTCGGTGGTGGCGATTTGGCCGGCGCATGGGGTCGAGCTCGGCACTGGGGCGGCCGGTGTGGGCAGGCATGCGCCGATTAGGGAGGGGGGCATCTCGACTGCTTCAGATGCCCCATACTCGTCCCAGCGGTACGGGCGGCCGGTGCGGTGATGGATCGACGGCGGAAGGACGACGTACCCGCCGTCGGCCTTGATGTCGATGCCCTGGAATCCGGGCATCGGTCGCGACGGCACGTGCTGTCCGGGGTGGCGGTAGTACAGGTGCCTTCCCCATGACCCGGTACGGACGTTCAGGGTGCGTGGCACCCATCCGCGTACCGACAGTGCCGCGATGCTGGCGGTGCCGCCATGGGC
>NZ_SMKR01000284.1 GCF_004348725.1 Kribbella turkmenica | reverse complement strand
GCGGCACCCCGAGCATGGACTGCCCCGACACCATCGCTGCAGTGCGCGCGGCCACCGAAAGGGTCGTCTGGGGCAAGGGAGCGGCCAAGTCGCTGTTCCAGCCCGTCAGCGTGACGATCTGCCAGTACGACGCCAAGGCGTCCGGGCAGGATTACGCGACCATCGACACCAAACGCAGCAGCAAGGAGGCCACCGACCTGTTCGCCCTGGTGAACGCGCCGAAGCCCGCCGCCAAGAAGCCGACCTACTGCACGCAGGAGCTCGGCCCGACCTACGTACTGCGGTTCACCGACAACGACCGTGGCGTCCTGTCGTACACCGTGGAGACCTTCGGCTGCCGCCGCCTGGTGGCGACCTCTCTGGAGGGCCAGGGCAAGCCCGGCGAGCTGCCGGCTCCACGCCAGGTGTCACCCGAGCTGATCAAGTCGCTCGGCCTGCGCTGACCCTGCACCGGACGCGCCCCCCGAAGCCGTCCGGACCGGGGTCAACCCGCGCCTGCCTTGCGGGTCCCTCCCTGGGGTCGACCCGCAAGGCAGGTAGCGGCGCCGCCCGCCTGTGGTGGAAGCTGCACCATGCGACTGATGCGGCTGGTGGGTGCGCTGTTGCTGCTCGTTTGCACGGCCTGTTCCTCACCGGCATCACCCGACTTGCCGAAACGCTCGGTCCCCTGCGTCGCCGGCTTCACGTGCACGACGCTCCGCGTGCCGCTCGGTGTGGACAACCAGACGCTCGACCTGACCGTCGCGGCCGCGGACAACGTGGACGCACCGCGCGGTGTACTCCTGATGCTCACTGGTGGTCCGGGACAACCAGGTGTGCCTTTGCTGCCTCGCGTTCGCGACAACCTGCATCCTGAGGTGCTCCGCGAGTACAGGCTCGTCATGTTCGACCAGCGCGGTACGGGCTCGTCCGGCATCAACTGCGCTTCACTCCAGACGGCGATCGGCGGTTCGGACTTCCTGACCGCTCCGGCCGGGACCATCGAGGACTGTGCGCAGCGGATCGGTCCTGGCCTCGGCCACTACGGCACACCCGACACAGTCGAGGACATCGAACAGCTGCGCCGGCACCTCGGGGTCGAGCGGCTGACGCTCAACGGGACGTCGTACGGGAGCTTCACGGCGGCGCAGTACGGGCTGAGGTATCCGGAACGGGTCGCGTCGCTCGTGCTCGACTCGGTCGTTCCGCACAAGGGTTTCGACCCGTTCGGCGCGGACCTGATGGCGGCGACCGGCGGCGTACTCGAGGCCGCCTGCCGACAGGACCCGGCGTGTACGTCGGACCCGGTCGCGGACCTCGCGTGGTTGGTGGAGAACGGTTCGGTGGACGGCACCGAGCTGATGGAGAGTCTGTCGATCTCGAGCCTCAACACCGTCAATCCGTCGCTGAAGGGAATCCCCGCGAAGCTCCACGCCGCCCGCAACGGCGACGATGCGGCACTCAAGGAGTTCTTCCAGACAGTGACCAGCAGACGCATCAGGTACGACGAACTGTCGGCCGGACTGCACATAGCCACGCTCTGCTCGGACCTCCGCATTCCCTGGACGGGCGGCAGGACCGACGCCCTGGAGACCGCGGTACGACGCCTGGACCCGAAGCGCCTGTATCCGTACGACCTGGAGACCGCTCGGCGGCAGCTGATCGTCGACGGGTGCCTGCGGTGGCCGGAAGCGCGGATGTCGACGTACCCGGAGGCTGACCAGCTGTTGCCGCGGACCCTGATTCTGCACGGCGGCAACGACCTGTTCTGCCCGGTCGAGTGGGCGCAGTGGCAGAAGGCGCATACCCGATCGGCCGAACTGGTCGTCATCCCCGGAAGTGGGCACGGCGTGCAGCGGGATCCGCGTGGGCTGGAGGCCGCGCGGACGTTCCTGCTGGGCTGAGACCCAACTGTGTGTGAACGGTTGCAGCATCCTGGGCGACTCGATGCGTCTAATAGACGTGAGGAGTTGTACGCCCAGCCGGGGAGTGGCGAGTGGAGTTCGAGGAGTACGTGTCCGCGCGCGGACAGGAACTGGTGCGGCTCGGTTTCACCGTCTCCGGCGACTACCAGCGAGCAGAAGACCTGGCCCAGATCGCGCTGATGCAGGCGTTCCGGTCGTGGCGGAAGGTGCGGAAGGCGGACGATCCGCACCACTACGTCCGGCGGATCCTGGTCAACGAGTACCTGTCGATGACCCGGCGACGCTCGTTCACCGAGGCACCGACCGCCGAGCTCGACCCGCAGCGGACGGTGCCCGATCCCGCCACCGCCGTCGTGAACTCCGACGACCTCTGGCGAGCACTCGCCGGGTTGTCGGCCAGGGAGAGGGTCGTCCTGGTCCTGCGGTACTACCAGGACCTCGACGACCGCACGATCGCCGATGTGCTCGGCATCAAACCGTCCTCCGTCCGCGCAACCGCCAGCAGGGCGCTGGCCACGTTGCGGCGGACCAGGCAGTCCCACCACGTGTGATGAGAGGTTGTCGTGAGCAACTCCGATCTCGAGGATGACCTGCGCGGAACCTTCGAGCGCGCCGCGGCCTCGGTCCCGCCGGCCACCGGCCTGACCGAGCGGGCGACCACGGGTGCCCGGCAGGCCCAGCGCCGTACCTGGATCGTCGCCGGCGCCGCGGCCGTGGCGGTCGCCGCCGTCGCTGTCGTCGGCTTCAGCCTCGGCGGCCGGAACGCGACCGTCCAGCCGCCGGTCGCCGGTGGTCAGACGCCGGCCGCGTCGGCCTCGGCGCAGGTGGCGCCGTCGGCCGAGACCGTGTCCGGGACGTGGCGGCCGGTGCAGATGGCCGGTTCGACCACGCTGAAGGCGGACCGGCCGGACGAGCCGCTGATCGAGTTCAAGCCGGACGGGACGTGGCAGGGCTCCGACGGCTGCAACGGGCTGTCGGGCACGTACACGATCGGTCAGCGCGGCGAGTTCGCCGTCAAAATCGGTCCGCAGCGGCTGGTCGGGTGCGACAACGTGCCGCACACCGCCGTACTGCGGGATGCCGAGCGGATCGCGCTCGACGCGGACACGCTGAAGTTCTTCGCCGGCGACGGGCGTGAACTTGCGAGCTACGCTCGCGCACGGTAGTCGAATCTGCTCGCTGAAAGTGACCATCTCTTGACTGAGTGGAGTCCGTCACCGGACGATGTATGTGGCCGTCCACCGATTTGGGGAGCTACGTGCGACTCTCAGTCACTGTCCCGCTGCTCACACTCGGCTCAGTTTCACTCTTCGCGGTCGGCCTGACGGCCACCGCTGCGCCTGACGCATCAGCCTTCGGGGCGGTCTGCTCGCACGCTCAGCCGAGCGCGAGCTCTGTCCAGTCCCAGCGGTTGGCACAGCCGACGTCCGCGTCGGACCCGCGGCCGCTCGGTGAGGCTCTCGGTGACGGGATCGGCATCGCCGTACGGGCACTCGAGCCGCTGGACGCCACCGGGCGGCCGAAGTCCGGGCTGCCGTACGGGCTGAGCCAAGGCGTGATCGGCGTGGTCGGCTCGGCCGCGACCGGATACAAGGTCGTCGTCGACGATTCGGTGATCGACACCCGCCGGTACGAGGCCGCGATGACTCGCCACGTGCCTGCGGCCGGCAAGCCGATGGTCCGCATCGAACGCAGTTGCCGATCGGCACAGGAGATCGGTGAAACCTGGAAGGCGGTTGGCGCGCGCTCGTGGTCCGGCGATGCTAGCCGTACGACGTTCGCCGCCGACCTCGACCCGGTCACCGAGGACATCGTCGTCGAGTACGACCAGGCGTCGACCTCGGCCGCGTCGCTGGACGGCCTGCGCAGGCTGTCCGGCGTACGACTCGTCGAAAGCTCACTCGCACGGACCTCCCGGCTCAACGACACCCCGAAGGGCGGCCACTGGGGCGGTGCCCGGATCACGTCCGCCTCGAAGAACTGCACCGCCGGCTTCTCCGTCGTACGGCGTTCCAACGGCCAGCGCGGGTCCGTCACCGCCGGCCACTGTGGTGGCGTCGGCACGCTCTGGAAGTCGGGCTCGCACTACTACGGCACCACCTCGGTCCGGACGAACTACCCCGACTACGACCAGGCACTGCTCACCGGCAGCACATACGGCGCGAAGATCTGGACCGACGGCCCCGGCGACTCGGCCAACACCCGCATCGTCAAGGGCGGAGCCGACCCCGGCGTCGGCACGGTCGTCTGCCAGTCCGGCAGCTTCAGTACGTCGCTCTGCGGCCTCACCGTCCGCTCCACGTCGGCGAAGTACTGCGACACCGACGGCTGCACCACCTACGTCATCCGCGCCACCCGCGGCGGCCAGATCGCCATCATCGGCGGCGACTCCGGCGGCCCCGTCTACACCGGGCGCAGCTCGACCGGCGCCACCATCCGCGGCACCACCTTCGCC
>NZ_SMKR01000283.1 GCF_004348725.1 Kribbella turkmenica | reverse complement strand
CGCCGGCGCCGACCGCGACCGAGACGAAGGTGCCGGTACGGACGCCGGTGACCGCGTCGACCAAGCCGATCCCGACGAAGGCCAAGCCGACGGCGGTCGCGCCGAGGAAGACCACGAAGACCGTGGTCGAGTTCAGGACCATCGCGTTCAAGAAGAAGACCGTGACCGACGATCAGCTCGCGAAGGGGGAGAAGATCGTCACCACGAAGGGGGCCGACGGGACCCGGCGGCTCACCTACGAGGTGACGTACGTCGACGGCGTACAGACGGCCAAGGAGCTGGTGAAGCAGGAGGTCACCAAGCAGCCGCGGACGCAGGTGACCACGGTCGGTACGAGGACCGACGAGGAGTCCGGCTGCGATCCGAACTACAGCGGCGGTTGTGTGCCGATCGCGAGCGACGTCGACTGTGCGGGCGGCAGCGGGAACGGGCCGGAGTACGTGAGTGGTCCGGTCAGGGTGGTCGGCAACGACATCTACGACCTGGATCGCGACAACGACGGCTTCGGTTGTGAGGATTGAGCGGACCTGCGCTTCGGTAGCTTCTGCTCATGGTGAGTGCTGTCGTGAGTGGGCTCGTGCCCGCAGGTACGGCGTGGATGCAGAGGGTCGCCTACGAAGTCGCGATCGAGGGGACCGGGCACGCGATCGCGTTCTACGCGGAGCTGATCGCGAACGAGGAAGCGACGGAGAACCCGGACCGCGAGGGGATCGGGCGGTGGCGGGCGGAGCAGCGGGCCTGGGCCGATCGGCGGCGTGTGCTGAGCCCGGCCGACACCAAGGAGATCGACACCATCTACTCGGAAGGCGAGGTGCTGCTCGCCGAGCCTGACGCCGGCAAGGCCGTCACCGAGGACCTGAGCGCGGACGAGAACGAGCGGATCTTCCGCGAACGGATCGTCCCGGACGAGTTGTCCGCCACGCCGCAGGAGCAGCCGGTGGCGGTGATCGTCGTCGGCCAGCCGGGGGACGGGAAGCCGGCGGTCAGTGCGCTTGCCAGAGCCGCGTTGATGCGCCAGGGACGTGATCCGGTGACGATTGCCGCGGACCGCTACCAACCACACTGGCCCGTTCTCCGTACGCCGATCGACGACGGACCAGCCAACGACGCCACTACAGACGGCCTCGAGTGGATGGCGAAGGCGCTGACGTACGCGCGTTCGCATCAGCTGGACGTGGTGATGGAGACGCCGGTGCTCACTCCGGAAGACGTCGCCGCGTTCAGTTCGGCCGGTTACCGGGTCGAGGTCGCGATCCTCGCCGTACCAGCGGCTGCCAGCCGGCTCGGCGTACTGGATCGTCATCTGCGCACACTCGAGGTCTACGGGTTCGGGCGGCTCGTCGATCCGGAGGTCCACGACACCGCGTACCGACGGGTCCTCGACGTCGCGGAGCTGCTGGAGAATGAGCAGTGTCGCGTGACCGTACTGCGTCCGGACGGACAGGTGATCCACCAGGAAGCGGCAGGTACGGCGGAAGCGATCGAGCGGGAACGGAGTCGTCCGTGGACACCGGCGGAGTCGCGGCAGTTCCTCGACGGGATCGCGGAGGTCCGGCGGATCGGCAGGTCGGCGCCGATCGAGTGGATCCAGCGTGAGGCGGACGTCGGGGAGCGGATGCTGCGGACATCGGCCGCGCCGTACCTGCACCCGGATGCCGTCACGATGCACATCGCGACGGCGGGAGTGTCGCCGCCGGACGTGGAGGAAACCGTCCGGCGGCGCGACTGATCGGCGCTGTCAGACGCCGTGCTCGTTGGGCTGTCGAGGCGTGCGCCTGGAGTAGTCGGCGATCACCCGGCGCTGCGGGTCGCGGACCTTGCCGTCGTCTCCCAGACCGCCGCGATCGGCGAGTTGCCTGGCCTTCTTCCCCGACATCCAGCCCTGCTTCTCGGGCTTCTTACCGAATGCCATCGGTCTCTCCCTCTGATGTCACCCCCGCGACCGTCAATGCGTCGATCGTAGTGAGGATGCGGTTCAGTTGGGCCACTCGGGATTGCGGCCGAGGTGGGCGACGATCCGGTCGAGGGGGTCGGTGCCCGACCACGGTACGGCGGGTCCGAACGGCGAGCCCGGGGTCAGCCGGAAGTCGCCGGCCGGGACCAGTTCGGCCACGGCCTTGGCGGCGTCGAGCACCTCGGGAGTGAAGTCGACCGGGAGACCGAGAGTCCTGGCGACGTCCCACGAGTGCACGACGTAGTCGATGAAGTGGAAGCTGATCGCCTGGGCGCCGGGGAACGACGTGCCGAACTCCACGAGCGGGAAGGTGCGGTCGGCGACGCCGTCCTCGGCGAAGGCGGTCAGCACGTGCTCGGCGGACTCGACGTACGCCTTCACCGGGTCGTCGCCCAGGTCGCGGACCTTCCACCCGGCTTCGTCCTCGTCGCCGCGGGAGGCGGCGGCGAAGCCGTAGTGCTGGGTCGCCATATGGGCGAGCAGGCCGTAGAGGGTCCACGATCGACACGGGGTCGGCTTGGTCAGATCGTCGGCGGTGGCACGGGTGACCAGGTCGATGCCGGCCCGGACCGCGTGGGCGTCGAGGGACACGTAGTCAACAGTAGGCATATGTAGATCATATGCATAAGCGTATGATTTCGCCAGTGTTATCTTTTCGGTCGTGAGCGACGAGCGTCCGGACCTCGCCGCGATGCTGCATCCGTTGCTGCGGGCACTCATCGCGGCGGAGCTGCCTGTGCTCGAGGAGCACGACGTGTCCATGTGGGGCTACGCCGTGCTGACCGGGCTCGACGACACCCCGGTGCGGACCCAGGCCGCGCTCGCGGAGGCGATCGGCGCCGACAAGTCCCGGATCATCGGCACCCTCGACGAGCTCCAGGACGCCGGCCTGATCGAGCGCACCCCCGACCCGAGCGACCGCCGGGTCCGCCTGTTGTCGATCACGCCGAAGGGCCGCCGGGTACGGCGCGCGGTCCGCAAGGACATCCGCGGGCACGAGGACCGCGTCCTTGCGCCGCTCCCGGCCGCCGACCGCCAGGCATTCCTGCGCGTGCTCCGGCACTTCTACGACACCCGCTAGGTCAGCCGCGCGATGGAGGCAGTTCCCCCGCAGGAGTGATCCGCGCGGCGGACCCGACGGCGAGGCTGGTCGCATGACGATTACCCGGACCTCCAGCCGTGGACTGCGGACAGCGGTCCCACCCGCCGCTCTCACCTGGGCAGCGCTGTACGGGGCCGTCCGCGTCTGGTTCGCGCTGGGAAACCACCCCGACTGGGAGTTTCCCGGTGGCGACCTGCTGGTGCCCAACTGGGTGGCGGTCCTGGGATGCGTGGCGAGCGCTGCAGCTGTCCTGGCGATCCGTAGGCGGCCGAGTTCGAGGCTCGTGATCCGGACGCTCTGGCTGCTCGCGGCGGGCTGGACCGCGGCCGCCGGTCTCGCGCTTCTCGACGTGGTGGGCGGCGTTCTGCCCGGTCTCGGCATCCCCTTCGATCCACCGGGGATGGTCAGCCGCTTCGCCGCGCTCGCGGGCGCCGCCCTCCTCGCCGGCACCGCCGCCGTTCACCAGCGTCGCCTCGGTCCGGGGCGACGGTTCCATGAGATTCCCACCTGGGCCGTCGTCGGTGCCTGGGCCGCGGTCGCCGGCTGTCTGGTCCGTCTCGGTGCCCAGGCGGTCGTCGGGTTCGACAGGACGCCGTACGGCGCGGGCATCTCGTTGATCGTGTTCGAGGGCGGCTTCCTGCTCGCCGGGATCGTGCTGCCGTTGCTCCTGGTGTACCGCCTCGGCCGGATCTTCCCGCGCTGGATGCTGCTGCTTCCCGGCGCCTGCCTGGGCGGCGGCATCTCCGCGTACTTCGGTGTCGGCCTGCTCCAGATGATCGCCGCCGCGGTCAAGGGCGACCCCGTGTACGGCGACATCGGCCTGCCGAACGCGTTCTTCTGGGTCGCGGTCCCGGCGTACCTCGTCTGGGGTGCCGGCCTCGCCGTTGCGACGTACGGCTACTACCTGACCCGGTCAGCGGCTCTGGCTGAGTAGGCTGAGCTCGCCGGCTCGTCGTACCGCCGCGCGCCGGTTGTTCACGCCGAGCTCAGGTAGATGTTCTTCGTGTGCGTCCGCAGGATGTCGAGGGAGACCGTGAGCTCGCGGGCGATGTCCGGTCCGCCGAGCTCGCTGCCGAGCAACCGGAGGACCTCGAGCTCCCGCTCGCTCAACGGATCCCGGTTCGCGTCGTTCGAACCCGGTCAGCCGGCCGATGTAGGACTGTGCGCCGGTCTCGGCCTCGTGCAGCAGCCGCTCCAGCAGCTCCTGGGCGTCGACGACGTCTCCCTGTGCCAGCAGTGCTCGCGCGAAGGTGATGTGCTCGAACTCGCGCCGTAGCTGAGCTCGTCGGGGAGGCCGCGAGCCCAGCCGCTCACTCAGTCGCGGGCGCGCGACCACCCCCACCCGCTGTCTGTT
>NZ_SMKR01000282.1 GCF_004348725.1 Kribbella turkmenica | reverse complement strand
GGCGCTGGCTTGCGTCTGCGGGGTCAGGCGACCTGGGCCGGGCGGTGGTAGCCGGGGAGGAGCTCGTCGACCAGGGCCTCGGTCTCGGCCTCGGGGCCGCGGGGGCCGCCGTGCTTGGCGAGGGCGGCGTACAGTTGCGCGGCGACGTTGGTGACGTCGGCGGTGGTGCCGAAGTGCGACGCGAGCCGGAGGGTGGCTCGCCAGAGCTCCTCCGAGGCCGGCGAGAAGCTCAGGCCGGTCTGCAGCGCCGTCCGGGCCAGGTTGCCGTCGTTGTAGTTGAGCGACGTCTCCGCCAGCTTCAGCGCGGCGTCCACGATCGCCTCCACCATCCGGCGCTCGATACCCGAGGTGGCGAGCCAGGAGTACCGGCCGGCCGGTGTGTTCGACCAGGCCGGGCCGTGCACCAGGCTCAGTGCCGTCGACAACGGACCGCGCGGGTCGTCCATCATCGTCGCCTGCTTGGCCAGCGTCCGGAACACGTCCCAGTCGACCCGGACGACACTGCGGTTCAGCATCCAGCGACCCGACTCGTCGGCGTACATCGCGTCGACACCGACCCAGCTGCGGGTGTGCTCGAGCGCCGCGTCGCGCAGTTCCTCGCTGATACCCCGCGGCCAGATCGCCCCGGCCAGCACGTTCGGGTGCACGCCGTAGTCCTGGCTGGCGAGGAACGCGATGATCTCGGTCGACAGTTGCTTGCGGCCCTCGTCGATCTCCCCGCGGGCATCCACCTCGACCGGCCCGAGCAGATCCACCTCGACCGGCGCGGGACGGCTCAGATCGGTGGCGGAGAACTCGTACGCCGGCATGTCCTGCTCGGCCCGGCGCTTGTCCAGCGAGTCCGACTCGGCCGCCTCGAACAGCGCGACCAGGTCGGCGAACTGGGCGGGATCGATGCTGTGGGCATCGACCTCGAGGCCGAGCAGCCGGCAGACGGCCTGGTTCTTCTCGTCCACCACGAACCGCCACGGGGACGCGATCACGTCGCCGACCACGACCACCGCGACGCTGCGCCGGTGGTCGGCGGCCAGCCGGTTCAGCTGGTCCTGCTCCTGCGGCGACGGCGGCGCGGACACGAAGATGATCTCCGCACCCCACAACGCCGTGTCCGGGTGCGCCAGCCGTGCCTCGGCGACCGAGCCCACCCCCCGCCGCGAACAGGCCTGGACCTGCGCCTCGGTACGGCGGTTGACCTCGGCGATCGCGTCGTCGAGCCGGACCCAGTAGCTCAGCCGGTTCGGCGCCAGCGACGACAGGTCGTCGCCGAACCCGACCATGCTGACGTGCGCACCCTCGGACCACAGGTTCGTCGCCAGCTCGACCGCGAGGGAACCGACGACGTCGCGGGACGAGTTGTTCACACCGCCGAAGCTGACGATGCCGTTCGCGGTGTCCAGGTCGACCAGCACGGTCGAGCCGTCGGCGTTCCGCCCGATCGTGACGAGCGTCGGGTACGGCGCCGGTGCGGCGACGTCACCGTTCGGCCCGTAGGCCCGGCGCAACGTCCACCGGGTGCCGTCGGCAATCGTCTGCCACGGCGCGGGCGGCGGGCTCTGCGCCTCGTACGGGTCGAGCACCAGCGTGAGCGCGCGGTCGGTCACCAGCGCGGCGACGACCTTCGGCATCGGCCGGCTCGCCCTGGTCATCTCCACACCGAGCTGCCGCAGCGCGTTGTCGACGAACTGGGCGGTCGGGATGTCCGACGCGAGCCGCAGGCCGACCTCGGTCTGCCGGTGACCGGCCGCCTTCGGACCAGGGCCCAAGGCCCAGCCGCGACGGCGCCTGAGCGCCAGCGCGAGACCGGCCGCCAGCAGGGTCGCGCCGAAGCCGTAGATCCCGGCCTGGGTGGCGTCGAAGCCGTCGTCGACCGCGACCGGGACCGGCTCGGGCACCTTCGTGCCACCGGCGGCCGGGTCGCCCGGTTCGGACCGTGACGTCCCCGGCCCGTGCGGCTCGACCGTGATCCCCGGCTCGCCCGGCTTGACGTTCTTCGCGCCCGGGTCGCGGGTCGCGCTGCCGATGGTGACCGACGAGCCCTTCTCCGAGCCCTGCTCCTCGAACCAGCGGCTGCCGGTCCCCGGTGCGGTCTCGGAGCCGGTCGCCGTCCCCGTGCCCGTCGTGGCCCTCGTGCCCGTGGACGACTTGGTGCCGGTCGAGCCCTCGGTCCCGGGCGACGTCGTCCGGGTGCCGTGGCTGACCGTCGTACCGGTGTCGATCTTCACCCGGACGGTGTGCACGCCCGCGCCCTTGGCGTCGGCGGGCAGGCGGACCTGCCAGCCCGGGAGGATCAGGTCCGGGTTCGTCAGCCGGCGCCCGTCGGGCTGCAGCTTGTTCTTGTTGAGGTCGTAGATCTCCTTGTAGCGGCGGCCCTCGCCGAGGTAGCGCTCGGCGATGTCCCACAGGCAGTCGTAGTTCCGGCCCTGCGGCGGACGGACCTCGGTGTACTTGATCACCTGGCCCTTGTCGTCGCTGTTCGTCCGTACGCCGGTGTGCGTCGTCGAGGTCTGGTTGCCGCTGAGCACCGAACTGCGGGCCTCGGTCTGCCGGTACGTGTCCCGGGACCCCTGGTCGCCGTCCTGCGTCGCGGTCGCCACCGTCGGCGCACCGGTGTGCACGGTGGTGACGGCGCTTGCGACCGGCAGGCTGACGCCGGTCGCCGCACCGATCAGCACCACGGTCGAGATCAACCGCCGGGCGAGGCCCTGCGAGCCGCCGCCGAGGGGGATGCGGGGCGGCAGGCCGTGGCCTCGGATCTCGGCCACCGCCTCCGCGACCAGGCAGATGACGAAGTGCAGCCAGGCGATCCAGATGACGACCGCGATGATGCCGAGCACCGTCTCGATGCTCAGCTCGCTGAACAGCACGTCCCGGCTCGGCATCCGCTCCGGCCACGGCGTACCGAAGAACCGCAGCAGCACGTACGGGACGCCACCGACGATCGCCAGGATCGCGAGCAGCGCGACGAACCCCTTCAGCCGGTCCGCGCCCGGGCTGCCCGACCGCCGCTGCGGCAGCCGCGCCGCTCGCACCGGCTCATTCGTCTTCACCATCGCTCCTCCATACCCCCACCATCAGCCACCGATGGCCTGCACTTCCTGAACAGGCAACCGCTGCACGGCATGCACGTTCGCCTTGCCGATCTCGTGCCAGCCACCGGCGTTCCGGCCGATCCAGTACGCCACCGCCCAGGTGATCGTCAGCTTCACCGTGTACATGCCGTCCGGCTGGTTCGCGCTGGACCTCTTGTAGGTGTGCTTGCACGTGTTCATCTGGTGGAACGGATCCTGGGTCTCGTCGTACCCGTCCGGGTCGTCGGCCGGAGTCGTCCCCATCTTGCAGGTGAACGGCGGGGTGCCGTCGCCGGGATCGATCGTCATCTCGACGACCATGCCGCGCATCGTCAGGTTGTGCGTCGGGTCGAAGTACCCGCTCAGCTCACCTGTCTCCTTGTACTGCTCCGAGCTCTCCTTCGTCAGCGAGAAGAACGCCGGTACGTTGACCCGGGGCGTGAAGGTGGGCTTGACCACGAGCGCCGGTTCCGGATACGTGCTCCTGAAGGTGTACCAGAAGTAGTCCATGTAGTCCGGCTGCGGGCACTGTGCTGCCTCAGCCGGGTTCACCGGGACGTAGGCGCGCTCCAGGTGAGCCCTCGGGCCACCGTTGTAGGTGTCGAGCCGGTAGTCGGTGATCGTGATCCGAAGCACCCACCTCTTGCCCTCCGGCGCCTCCGGGAGCTCGACGCCGCCGGGGATTTCGAAGTCACGGCACGGTATGAAGGGCCTGCCGTCCAGTCGCTCCCGCCAGGTGGGCGGCGGCGCTCCGGTTCCCAGGTAGGGCTGCCCGGAACTGCAGTACGCACCGAAGCCGACGGAGTTGACGTACATGCTGCACACCGTGTTGCCACTGTGAATGGTGTCGGCGCTCGCGGTGGCGGCCGGTACGGCCATGAGCAGTGCGAGTACGGCGCTCAGGACGACCAGTCCACGGCCCACTCGGTTGTGCATCCTCACTCCCCAGACTCGGCTACCGGCAGATTATCTTCGGCCAGGTGCATCATGCCCGTTGCCCACTGCCCCGTCACCTGATCGGAACCTGAATGCGGCCGTTCTGATCTAGGCCGGATATTCCACCCCGGCGCAACTCGCGCCGGTGGACGGTGCCAGGCGGTACGGCAGCCAGCCGATCCCGGTCTTGATCATCTCGACGACCTCGGGCGAGCCCTCCGGGGCGACCACGGTCCAGGCCCGCGTCTTCGGGCTCCAGTACTGCGTGGTCTGCGAGCGGCAGGTCTGCACCCGGACGGTGCCGTCGGCCTGGCTTCGGGCGCCGACGACGACCACGCTGCCGGGTGGTCGCATGACCCAGCCGTTGCGCTTGGCATCGATGATCCCCTGGGCCACGTCCGCGTAGAAGAGCGACGGGAACCGCTTCTTCAGGACCGTGT
>NZ_SMKR01000281.1 GCF_004348725.1 Kribbella turkmenica | reverse complement strand
CCGAGCTGGCCCGGAAGCAGGCGCAAGACCAGGCTGCGGTGAAGCGCGCGGCCAAGAACGCCGCCCTGAAGCGGTACGAGGCGCTCCGCAAGACCAACGAGAGCTCGACCGCCTCGAGCTGGTTGCGCAGCCTGGCGACCTCCTTGGCCTGCTCCTCGGCGTCGAGCGGCTTGGCCGACGGCGTCTTCACCGCGCGGGCCTTCTCGCTGTTCAGCACGGCCATCTCGGCCCGGCCGGAGACCTGCTCGGAGGCGTGGCTGCTCCCGGGAGAGCTGAAGAGGTCGATACCGGCGACAACGGAGACGACGGCGATCCCAGTCACTGAGAGAGCCGCGACGGAGCGCTTCGCTTTCATCTGTCCTTCCGAGAAAACCCGACCCCCGTCGGCTGCAACAGGAACATACTCTGGCCTAAACGGACCGTGATCACAAGCAGGTCACAAGCAACGGTGCGGCCGCCACGTAGGCGGCCGCACCGGGGAGCGCGGAAGTCTTACCTCCGCTTAACAGAGCCTTATTACCTAAGAGTAGAAACGCTCCTTACAGCTGCAGATCGTCCAGCATCTCGGTGACCAGCGCGGCGATCGGCGAACGCTCCGACCGGTTCAGGGTCACGTGCGCGAACAGCGGGTGTCCCTTGAGTTGCTCGACCACCGCCACCACGCCGTCGTGCCGGCCGACCCGCAGGTTGTCCCGCTGGGCGACGTCGTGGGTGAGCACCACCCGCGAGTTGGCGCCGACCCGGGACAGCACGGTGAGCAGCACGTTGCGCTCCAGCGACTGGGCCTCGTCCACGATCACGAACGCGTCGTGCAGCGACCGCCCGCGGATGTGGGTCAGCGGCAGCACCTCGAGCATGCCGCGGTCCATCACCTCGTCGATCACGTCCGCGCTGGTGAGCGCGCCCAGCGTGTCGTAGACGGCCTGCGCCCAGGGCTGCATCTTCTCCGACTCCGAGCCGGGCAGGTAGCCCAGCTCCTGGCCGCCGACCGCGAACAGCGGCCGGAACACCACGACCTTCTTGTGCTGCCGCCGTTCCATCACTGCCTCGAGGCCGGCGCAGAGGGCGAGCGCCGACTTGCCGGTACCGGCCCGGCCGCCGAGGGAGATGATGCCGACGTCGGGGTCCAGCAGCAGGTCGAGGGCGACCCGCTGCTCGGCCGACCGGCCGCGGATCCCGAACGCCTCCCGGTCGCCGCGGACCAGCCGGATCCGCTTGTCCGGCATCACCCGGCCGAGGGCGCTGCCCCGCTCGGACAGCAGCACGAGCCCGGTGTGGGTCGGGAACTCACCGGCCTGCGGCAGCTCCAGAACGCCGTTCTCGTACAGGTCGTCGACGTCCGCGGCCTGGACCTCGAGCTCGCCCGTGCCGGTCCAGCCGGACTCCAGCGTCAGCTCGGCGCGGTACTCCTCGGCCATCAGCCCGCAGGCCGACGCCTTCACCCGCATCGGCAGGTCCTTGGAGACCAGCGTGACGTCGCGGCCCTCGGCCTTGAAGTTGCAGGCGACCGCCAGGATCCGGCTGTCGTTGTCGCCGAGCCGGAAACCGGCCGGCAGGCTCTCCGGGTCCGTGTGGTTCAGTTCGACCCGGAGGGTTCCACCCTTCTCCCCCACTGGCAGGGGCGCGTCCAGACGTCCGTGCAGGATCCGGAGCTCGTCGAGCAGCCGCAGCGCGGTGCGCGCGAAGTAGCCGAGTTCCGGGTGATGCCGTTTGCCCTCCAATTCGGTGACGACGACCACCGGGACGACCACCTCGTGCTCGTCGAACCGCATCATCGCGTGCGGGTCCGACAGGAGCACCGAGGTGTCCAGCACGAAGGTGCGCTGGGCCGGTGTGGATGAGGTACTTGACGCCTTGGCGTGGGTGGCAGCCATGTCGCACGTCCTCTCGGGCCGCGACGTGCACCACGCCCGGCCCACCAGTGGTTAGGTGATGGACCGGGAGCTGGCCCGGGGACCTGGTGCAGATCCCCACCGGACCGCCGCACGAGCGGATCCGGGAACCAGTGAGATCGAGACGATACGTCTCGGGCACTCCGTTCTGCCCCTCATGGGGCAACCGGCTGGCGAACGCTTCTCAAGCTGATCGGGCCTCCCGGACAGCCGGCTTCCCCTCCGACCGTCACTTAGGAGGTTAGATCCGCCGACCAAACCGCGCAGCCCGACACGCCCGTCCCCGGGGTTAACGGCTTGTTACACCTTGTCCACCACCCGAGGGAGGCCGCTCACTCTCCGGAGTGATCCGGTCCGGCGCCCGCGCGCGGAACGCTGACGTCATGCGAAAACACTGGCCCGAACTGACCGGTTACGCGACCGCGCTCTGGTCGCTGGTGTACGGCGTACTGGGCGTGCACTGGTCTTTCGGCGGAGCCGGCTACCCGTTCGCGAAGGTACCCGACGACCGCGCCACCGCCTCGATCCTCGAAGGTGCGCCGGCCGGCGTGGTGGCTCCCGTGATGGCCGTGGTCGGACTCGGCGGCGCCGTGCTGGCGCTGGTGATGACCAGGCGGCGCGCCCGCGGCACGGTGCTGCAGACGATCGCCGGGACCCTTGCCGTCGGCCTGGCCCTCGTCATCCCCGACTACACGCTGCTCGCGCTGCTCGCCCTCTCGCCGGCGATCCTCGTGTTCGCGTTCACCGGCATACCGGGTGATCAGGGAGGTGTCGTCGACATCCTCTACTGGCACCGGGTGAACCTGGTCATCCTCTTCGTCGGCGGGCTGCTCTGGGCCGCGACCGCGATCGCGTACCACCGTCGCAGCCGGACGACGTGTGTTTCCTGCGGCCGCGGCGACGGACCGGCGAAGACGTGGACGACCCCCGAGTCCGCGCTGCGCTGGGGTCGCTGGGCGGTCGCCGTGTCGGTGGTGGCCAACCTGCCGTACGAGTTCACCCGGCTGGCCTGGTACTTCGGCTGGCCGCTGGGCATCACCGACGAGTTCCACCGAATGATGGCCGACACCCCGGGGATGCTGGAGATGGGCCTCGCGCTGGCCGTGATGGGCATCACCGGCGGCATCCTCACCCACGGCCTGGTACGACGCTGGGGCGAGGTCTACCCGCGGTGGATCTGGTCCAAGGCCGGCCGGGGCGTGCCGCCACTGCTCGCGATCATCCCCGCGTCGGCAGTGGCCGTCGTACTGGTCCCCGCAGGTCTCATGAACGCCCAGAGGCCGGTCTCCGCGGACAACTGGGCACTGAATCTTCCCGGCGTCCTGTGGGTGCTCTGGGGAACAGGGCTCGGCGCGGCGACGTACGCGTACTACCTCAGGCGCCGTACGGCGTGCCGCCGGTGTGGCCGCGGGGTCACGTCCCGAACCGGCGCTCCCGCTGCGCGTAGCTCCGGATCGCCCGGAGGAAGTCGACGTGCCGGAAGTCGGGCCAGAGCGCCTCGCAGAAGTAGAACTCGCTCAGCGCGCTCTGCCACAGCAGGAAGCCGCCCAGCCGCTGCTCACCCGACGTCCGGATGACCAAATCGGGATCGGGCTGGCCCTTGGTGTACAGGTGCCGGGCGATGTGCTCGACATCGACGCGTTCGGCGAGCTCCTCGATCGAGATGCCCTTCGCGGCCTCCTCGAGCAGCAGCGAGCGGACCGCGTCGGCCAGCTCGCGCCGGCCGCCGTACCCGACCGCGACGTTGACCAGCATCCCGTCGACGCCGTGGGTGGCCGTCTCGGCCGCCTTCAGCGTCTCCGCGGTGGCCCCGGGCAACAGGTCGAGGGCACCGACCGGGTGGATCCGCCAGCGGCCGATCGAGGTGAGCTCCTCGACCGTCTGCTCGATGATCCGCAGCAGCGGCTCCAGCTCGTCGGCCGGGCGGCTGAGGTTGTCCGTGGAGAGCATCCAGACGGTGACCACCTTGACGCCGACGTCGTCGCACCAGTCGAGGAACTCGGAGATCTTGTTCGCCCCGGCCTCGTGACCGTGGGACACCGGGTTACCGGCCGACCGGGCCCAGCGCCGGTTGCCGTCGATGATGACGCCGATGTGCCGCGGGATCCGGTCCGGTGACAGGGACCGGCGTACTCGGCGCTCGTACAGCGTGTACAACGCGTCGCGCAGCTTCTGCTTGCCTGGTGTCCGCATGGGCAGGGTGCTCTCCTCGAAGGCTCTCGGTCACAACGCTAGCCCAGAATCGCCACCGGCGAGAGGGCCGCTGCGATCTCCTCCGACGATCGAACTTTCGCCGGAGTTCGTGCGTCGGACACGCGAGGGGAGCTGTGGATGCTGGTGATCTCGCCTACATTTCATGCTTGCGCACCCTTGAACCTACGGTTCCGTAGGTTACGGTTGCGTAGGCAGGACCACCGCCCGGAGCCCTTCGGAAGGACGGCGATGACCGCTAGCAGCACCCAGCCCCACGAACTCGGTCACCGGCTGTCCGGAAAGCTCGGACCGCTCAAGCCAAAGCTCCGCGGCTGGCTGCACGCCGGCACCTTCCCGCTCGCCACCGCCGCCGGCATCGTGCTGATCTGCCTGGCGCCGGGCGCGAGCGCCCGCTGGGCGGCGGC
>NZ_SMKR01000280.1 GCF_004348725.1 Kribbella turkmenica | reverse complement strand
CAATACCACC
Organism: Kribbella turkmenica; assembly: GCF_004348725.1. Lineage (GTDB taxonomy): Bacteria > Actinomycetota > Actinomycetes > Propionibacteriales > Kribbellaceae > Kribbella > Kribbella turkmenica. Next base: position 4,506 of record NZ_SMKR01000280.1, on the reverse strand, counting down.
CACCCCCGCCACCACACTCCGCGGCTCAGGTGGGTTGCCCCACCAGCAGGTGGGTTGACCAGCCGGAATCCGGGTCACCAACCCACACGCGGGTGGGTTGACCCACCAGATCGGGCCGGGTCAGGAGTCCAGACCGACCCGGTGCAGGGCGGCGTCGATGGCGATCGAACCCGGCTCGGCCGCGGGCCTGGGCAGCGGCCGGCGGCCACGCCCGGCGTTCTTGGCGGCCTTGGCGACCGGCTTGGCCGGTGCGTCGACCGCGGCCCACACCGCCGACAGGATCGCCCGCAGACCGTCGTACGGCTCGCCCTCGCCCTTCACGCTGACCGCGTTGTTCACGACCTCGGCGGTCCAGCCCCCACAGGTGTGCCGCCCGCGTTCGACGGTCACACCGGGCTGTTTCTCGGCCAGCGCTCCGAGCCCGGCCGCGACGTACGTCGGCCGCTGGTGCTTCGGCGCCCGGGCGAGATCGTGCGCGTCGTGGACGCCGGTCGCCACCCACAGGCTCGGGATCCCGACCGCGTTCGCGCCCTCGATGTCGGAGTCCAACCGGTCGCCGATCATCAACGGCCGCTCGGCCCCGAGCCGCTCGATACTCGTCTCCAGCAACGGTGTCTCCGGCTTGCCGGCCACGATCGGGTCCACGTCGACGGCCGCCCGGATCGCCTGCACCAGCGTCCCGTTGCCCGGAGCCATGCCCGCCGCGGTCGGAATCGTCAGGTCCAGGTTGGTCGCGTACCATTTCGCGCCCTCGTTGATCGCGTGCGCGCCGTCCGCGAGCATCACCCAGTTCACGTCCGGGTGGAAGCCCTGGACGACGGCGACCGGGTGCGAGTCGCTGCTCCGGACCGGCTTCAGCCCGTACTCCTCCAGCGCCGACGTCAGACCCTCACCGCCGACGACGAGCACCGGGGACCGCTGCGGGAACTCGGCCGCGACCAGCTTCGCGGCCGCCTGCGCGGACGTCACCACGTCGTCGGCGATCACATCCAGCCCGAACGACGCGAGGTGCTCGGCGACGACCCGCGCCGGCCGGCTGGCGTTGTTGGTGATGTAGCCGATCCGCAGGCCCTCCTTGGCGGCCTTGCGCAGGTTCTCCGCCGCGTCCGGGACCGGGTCCGGCCCGACGTACACGACACCGTCGAGGTCAAGCAGCGCGACGTCGTACCGGGCGGCGAGCGGTTCGTCACACGCCGACAGCGGCGCGGGTGCGGTGCGTTCCGTGCTCATGCTTCCCCCCGTACGATGCCGCCCATGCCAGCAAGCGGGCCGGATCCGAACGGGAGCGCGTTGCGGCTCGAACCGTTGCGTGCCTGGCGGTTCGTGGCCGGCAAGGTGAGTGCGCTCGGCGCCGTCACGTCTCCGCCGTACGACGTACTGGAACCCGCCATCGTCCGGCGGTTGACTGACTCTGATCTGCACAACATGGTGAGGCTCATCCTTCCACGCGATCCGGACCTCGGCCCCGGCCGGTACGACGAGCCCGCACGACGGTTGGCCGAGTGGCAACGAGCCGGTGTCGTGATCCAGGACCAGCGGCCTGCGCTGTACGTCTACGAGCAGCGACTGGGCAACGCCGTACTGTGCGGACTGGTCGGTGCACTCGGCCTGGATCCGGCCCGGCGAGTGGTGCTGCCGCACGAGGGCGTGATGCCGCACTGGGTCGACGACCGGCTCGAACTCATGGAGGCGACGGACGCCGACCTGGAGCCGATCCTGCTCGCGTACGGCGACGGCGGGGCGGCCAGCGACGCGGTGGATCGCGCCCGCGCCGGGGAGCCGTGGCTGGAGGCCGACACCGAGAACGGCGCGCAGCACCGCATCTGGCGGATCGAGGATCCGGCCGAGTTGGCCACGATCGGTGCCGAGTTGGCCAAGCACGAGGCGCTGATTGCCGACGGCCACCACCGCTATGCGGCGTACCTGGAGCGCCACCGGCGTGAGCCGGCCCGTGCGAGCACCGCGGTCGGTCTGGCGATGCTGGTCGACTACGACCGCCATCCGTTGACGCTGGAGCCGATCCACCGGGTCATCCCCGGGCTGGACCTCGCCACCGTCTCCGGCCGTACGCCGGCGGGCTGGCAGGTGCTGCGTGGCCGGGTCGACGGTGTACCCGACCGGATAGCTGTGACTGACGGCTCGGACTGGGTGACACTGCGCTCGACACGCGGTCAGGAGGCGCCGACGGTCGCACTGCTGCACGACGTACTGCTGCCGGCGTGGGGTGTGGTCGAGGTGGAGATCAGCTTCCACCACGCCCTGAGCGACGCACTGGCCCTGGCTGGACCTCAGCAGGCCGTTGTCGAGCTCGCAGCGCCCAAGATGGACCAGGTACTGCGCTCGGCCGTGCAGGGCGTCGTACTGCCGCAGAAGGCCACGTCGTTCGGCCCCAAACCGCGAGTGGGCCTGCTGTTCCGGACGCTCTGACTACGGCCGGTGGTACAGGCTGAGGAATTCCTCGCGCAGCGGCTTGCGAGCCGCACGCTGGCGCTCGGTGAGCCGACCGAGGGTGAACGACAGCTCAGGGTCGTCCTGCGCGGCCGCCTCCCTGGCCATCGCGGTCAGCGCGTCCGCGGCGGCGCAGTGGTCCTGATGCTGTCCGAGCAACTCCTGGTACTTGGCGGCGTGGGTGGCCGTCTCCTTCGCCTCGTCACCGAGTACGGCGGCGCTGGTGTCGGCGGCGTACCGGACTCGCTTGGCGAGCAGGCGTACCTCGTGCCAGTCGTCGTCGACGGTCCAGGGCTTGAGCTTGTCGGCCTGCTGGGTGAACGTGTGGTTGGCCGCGTTCAGCAGTTGGGGCAGGACCTCGCTGCACGGCTTGCCGGCCTTCGGCTTGAGGAGCGGAGACGCTGCGACCGCCTCCAGCGTCTGCAGGAGCATCGCCGTCCCCTCGCCGGTGACCACCTCGGCCGATCGCGCCGCTGCCCGGTCCAGCCCGAGGGTGAGGGTCGTCAGGATCGTCTCGACATGCTCCGGGTCGTCCTCGCTGGTGGTGGACTCGCGCACGAGCGCCGCGATCACCTCGAGGTCCCGCGTTTCGCCACACGCGTTCGCCAGCGCGGCCAGCTCGCCTCGGAGCTCCTGGGCCCAGTCTCCCGCCAGCAGCTTCCGGAACAGCCTCAGGTCGCTCCGCAGCCGGCGACACGACACCCGTACCTGGTGGATCGCGTCGTCCTCCGACTTCTCCACCATGAGGATGGCGCCCCGCAGCCGGGTCGTTCCCTTCGTGAGCGCGTTCGCCACCAGCACTCCGACCGGAGTCTCCGCCGACAACGGACCGCTCCAGCCACCGGCACTCTCCACCATCGCCCCATTCTCCCCGCCCGAGGCGAACACAGCCGACGCTCCGAGCGCGCCGCCTACTCCGAGGCCCGCTCCGACTTCTCCCCGGATGGCTCAACCTCCCCGTCCAGCGCGTCATCCACCACCGACGCGTCAACGCCACCGTCTCCGGTCACCCCCGCAGCTTCCCGCTCGTCGTCGGCCGCATCGCGCTCGTCCGCGAGCTCATCGCGCTCGTCCTCGACCTCGTCGGCCTCATCGACCTCGTCGGCCTCATCGCGCTCGTCGTCAGCCTCGTCGAGCTCGTCGTCGGCTTCGTCGTACGAGTCGTCGTAGTCGTCGTCCTCGTCGAGGTCGGTGAACTCCAGGCCCTCCAGCTGGGCTGCGCGCTCGGCGGCCCCGGTGGCGCCGTCGGCATCGACACCGGCAGCACGGTGGAACCAAATCAGTGCCTCCTCCGTACGCCCACCCTCCTCGAGCGCGTCGGCGTACGCGTACCGCAGCCGCGGCAACCACTCGGCGCGAGTGCGCTTGGTCAGCTCCGGCACCTCGAGCGTCTGAATCGCCGCCGCCGTCTGCTTCATGTCCCGCCGCGCCCCGGCCGCCACGATCAGCAGCTCGATCTGCGTCGCCTCCGACAGATCCCGGACATGCTTGTCCCGCGTCAGCGTCAGCGCCTTCTCCGGCCGCCCGAGCGCCCGCTCGCAGTCCGCCATCATCGCGAGAACCTCGTGGTTCCCGGTCATCCGCCGTACCGCCCGGAACTCGGTCAGCGCCTCGTCGTAGTGCTCAGCCAGGTACGCCGTGATCGCCACAGCCTCCCGTACGCCGCCGAGCCGCGCAGCCAACCGCCGAGCGGTCCGCGCGTGCAGGTACGCCCGCTCCGGATCGTCGTCGAGGAACCGCCCGGACGCGACCAGGTGCTGCGCGACCAGATCCGCCAGACCGCGCGGCAACGACCGCAGCTCAGCCTTGACCGACCGGTCCAGCTCGGCTCCGGTGATGCCCTCCGGGATCGCCGGATCATCCCGCCGCGGCCCAGCCTTCTCCTCTACGTCACGCTCGCCCCGCCGGCCACCAGCCCGCTCGTCCCGGCGGAACCCGCCACGTCCCCCCGCACGCTCATCCCGCCGTCCTCCACGCTCACCACGGCCGGCACCGCTCCCACGTTCCGGCCCCCGACCACCACGCTCGTCCCGTCCCGCCAGCTCGTCTCGACGGTAC
>NZ_SMKR01000279.1 GCF_004348725.1 Kribbella turkmenica | reverse complement strand
GGTCATCCCCCCGCGTGCATTCGAGCGGATCCCATCCACCCTTTCCCCTCCTGCCACCGCCGGAGAACCTGCAATGGGAGGGGTCATCCCCCGCGTGCATTTGAGCGAATAACCCCTCCCGTCCACCCTTCTCGCCTCCTGCCACCGCCGGAGAACCGGCAACGAGAGGGGTCATCCCCCGCGTGCATTTGAGCGAATAACCCCTCCCGTCCACCCTTCTCGCCTCCTGCCACCGCCGGAGAACCGGCAACGAGAGGGGTCATCCCCCGCGTGCATTTGAGCGGATAACCCCTCCCGTGCACCCTTCTCGCCTCCTGTCAGGGCGGGAGAACCGGCAGCGGGAGGGGTTATCCGTCGGGGTGAGTGGGGTTAGGGTCGCCTTGCCGGACCTACGTCACACGGACCGTGGTCGGCGGGATTAGGTGCAGCACGTAGCCTTGGCGTATGGCTCCTACTGCTGATCAGGTGACCACGGCGCTCGGTGGTGTCCTGGATCCGGAGATCAAGAAACCGATCACGGACCTCGGCATGGTCGAGTCGGTGGTCGTCCGGGAGGACGGCGTGGTCGCCGTCCGCATCCTGCTGACCGTCGCGGGCTGTCCGATGAAGGACACGCTGCGGCGCGACACCACGGCCGCGATCAGCAAACTCGACGGCGTCACCGGGGTCGAAATCGACCTCGGGGTGATGTCGGCCGAGCAGCGTGCCGCCCTGCAGACGCAGTTGCGCGGCGGCGTCGCGGAGAAGGAGATCCCGTTCTCCCGGCCGGACTCGCTGACCAAGGTGTTCGCGATCGCCTCCGGCAAGGGCGGCGTCGGCAAGTCCTCGGTGACGGTCAACCTGGCGGTCGCGATGGAGCGGCAGGGGCTGTCGGTCGGCGTCCTGGACGCGGACATCTACGGCCACTCGGTGCCGGCCATGTTCGGCGTCGCCGACGAGCGGCCGACCGCGGTGGACGACATGATCATGCCGGTGCCCGCGCACGGTGTGAAGGTGATCTCGATCGGCATGCTCAAGCCCAAGCGCGACCAGGTGGTCGCCTGGCGCGGCCCGATCCTGGACCGCGCGCTCGTGCAGATGCTGGCGGACGTGTACTGGGGCGACCTCGACGTACTGCTGCTGGACCTGCCGCCCGGCACCGGTGACATCGCGATCTCGGTCGGCCAGCGGCTGACCAGCGCCGAGGTGATCGTGGTGACGACGCCGCAGGAGGCCGCCGCCGAGGTGGCCGAGCGGGCCGGCACGATGGCGCAGATGGTGCACCAGCGGGTGGCCGGCGTGGTCGAGAACATGTCGTACCTGCCGTGCCCGCACTGCGGTCCGGAGCACCGGATCGAGATCTTCGGCACCGGCGGCGGCATCCGGGTGGCGGAGACCCTTTCGGCGCGGCTCGGGTACCAGATCCCCTTGCTCGGCGAGATCCCGCTGGACGAGCGGCTGCGCAGCGGCGGTGACCTGGGCAACCCGCTGACGGCGACCGACCCGGACGCCCCGGCGGCGCAGGTCCTCGACCGGATCGCGGCCAAGCTCGGCGGGAAGCCCCGCGGCCTGCTCGGCCGGCAACTCGGGCTGTCCCCGGTCGGGCGCTGACAGCACACTTGCGGTTGACTTGGCAGGGTGCCGATCCCTGCTGAGCATCCGGTCCTGACCGACGGTGTGGTGACGCTGCGCGCTCCCCGGCCGGACGACGTTCAGGGGCAGCTCGAGCGCAATCTCGAGGACCCGGACCGCGGGTACGGCGAGGACGACGCCCGCCGGTGGATCGGCCACGGGATCACCGAGGCGTGGAAGACGGGCGAGCGGCTCGCGTTCGTGATCGAGTACCAGGGCCGGTACGCCGGGACGGCGTCACTGCAGCCGGACGCGGACGGCAACGCGCGGGTGCACTACGGGCTGTACCGGTGGGCGCGAGGCGCCGGGGTCGCGAGCCGGTCGGTGCGGCTGCTGCTGGAGTTCGGCTTCGGCACGTGCGGGTTCCACGTCGTCCGCTGGTGGGCGCGGGTCGGGAACTGGCCGTCGCGGCGGGTTGCCTGGGCCACCGGCTTCAGCTTCGGGGAGACGATCCCCCGGCTCGCCGAGGAGGGCGGCCGCCGGGTCGACGCGTGGACGGGCTGGATCGGGCCGTCGGATCCGCGGAAGCCGCGCAAGCCGTGGTTCGTGCACCCGGTGCTGGAGACATCGCGGCTGCGGCTGCGGCCGTGGCGCGCGGACGAGGCCCCGCGGATCGCTGCCGGCCGCACGAATCAGGCGACCGCTCACTTCCTCCCGTTCGTCCCGCAGCCGTTCACGGCCGAGGACGCGCGGTTCTGGCTGAAGGACCTGGCCGAGCAGGCCGCGTCCGGCGTTCGCTACAACTGGTGCGTCGCCGACTCCGTGACCGATCTGGGTCTCGGAAACCTCACGCTCTTCAACCTGCACCAAGGTCTGCAGCAAGGCCACGACGGCGAGATCGGCTACTGGCTGCACCCCGACGCCCAGGGCCGCGGCGTCATGCCCGAGGCGATCAGCCGGATGGCCGAGTGGTACTTCTCCCCGGAACGCGCCGGCGGGCTCGACGGCCGCCGCCTGGTCATCCGCACCGCCGCCACCAACCACGCCGCCCGCCGCGTCGCCGAGAAACTGAACTTCCGCCACGCCGGCACCGAACGCGAAGCCTTCCCCCTCGGCAACGGCACCCTCGACGCACGAGTCACCTACGACCTACTGACCGCAGACCACCGCCCACCCCACGACTGAGACGCCGACCGGGCCCGGGGAGCCAAGCCCACGTGCTGGAAAACCCTGCGGGTTCCCTCTGTACGAGCGCCCGGCAGCCCGCCGGACGCGGCGAGGACCTCCACCGGACAAGCGCGGTGCAACCTCATCGCCACGCCCGCGTGGATGCGATCCAGACGCTCCGGCGCTGCGTGCCTTGGCTCGGAGCAATCGGTGGTGACCCCTCGCGCTGTAGGCAGGCTTGCGACGGCAGATGTTCGCCGTCCGGGTCGGCGGTCAGGTGGATTCCGGGTCGTACGGGGGGCGTTGGCCGGCGGCGAGGCGTTGGGGGGCGTCGGAGAAGTCGGGGGTGGAGACCGGCTTGTCGTCGTCGAAGTCGTCGGTGCCCTCGAGGAGGTGCTTGCGGACGAAGTTGCGCGGGTTCAGGTCCTGGATGTCCAGGTCGGCGAACTCCGGGCCCAGCTCGTTGCGCAGGTCGTTCTGCGCGTTGGTGACCATTCGGCGCACCTGGCGCAGCAGCCGGCCCGCGGTCCGGGCGAACTCCGGCAGCCGATCGGGGCCGAAGACGAGCACGGCGACGATCGCGATCACCACCAGCTCGAGTGGCCCGATGCCGAACATGTCCCCACCTTTCAGTACGTCGTTCCAGCCCATGTCCCGCGACGGCGACAAGCGTAGCCGCAAGGCGGCCAGACCGCCTGCCGGGTCAGCCGGATCCGGACAGGAGGTCAGCCGGTCTGCTGGCCGAGCGTGACGGTGGCCTGACGGGCCTTGCCGCCGCGCTCGTACACGAGCTTCACGCTCTCCCCCGGCTGGTGGGCGCGGATCGCGACGATCAACGCCTCGGCGGTGAGGACCGGCTGGTTGTCGATCGCGGTGACCACGTCACCGACGCGGAGCCCCGCGCGAAGGGCCGGCGAGCCGGGGTTGACCGTCTCCAGCCGGGCGCCGCCCTCGAACCTCAGGTCGACGTTGGCGCCGATCACCGGGTACGACGCCACCCCGGTGGCGATCAGCTGCTGCGCCGTCCGCCGGGCCTGGTCGATCGGGATCGCGAACCCGAGACCGATGTTCCCGCTCTGCCCCTCGGAGGCACCGCGAACGGTGGCGATCGCGGAGTTCACCCCGATGACCCGGGCGTTCATGTCGACCAGCGGGCCACCGGAGTTGCCCGGGTTGATCGCGGCGTCGGTCTGCAGCGCGTTCAGGAACGACGTCTGGTCCTCGCCGTCGCCGGTGGTCACCGGGCGGTTCTTCGCCGAGATGATGCCCGACGTCACCGTGCCGGCGAGACCGAGCGGGGAGCCGATCGCGACCACGTCCTGGCCGACGATCGCCAGGTCGGACCGGCCGAACTGCACCGACGGCGCGTCCAGCCCGGTCACCTGGACGACGGCCAGGTCGTACGCCGGTGAGCGGCCGACCAGCCGGGCCGTCCAGGACTTGCTCTTGTCGTTGATCACCTGGATCGCCCCGCCCTTCGCGGCGGCCGCGACCACGTGGTTGTTGGTCAGGATGTGACCGGCGTTGTCGATGACGAAACCGGAGCCGGTCGCGTTCGAGTTGTCGGCGCCTTCGACCTTCAGCTGGACGACGCTCGGCAGCAGGGTGGTCGCGACCGCTGAGACCGAGCCACTGCGGATCTTCGGGTCCGCGCCGGTGCCGACCGGCGGGCCGGGCTGCTCCGCGACCGGGCGGTTGTCGTCCAGCGCGACCACGGTTGCGGCCGCACCGGCGCCGGCGACCACACCGATGATGAGGGCGACGGCCGCCGCGATCGCGATCAACCGGTTGCCGCTGTTCTTCTCCGGCGGTGCCGGAGTGTAGGCGCGGGCCTGCTGGTGGTGCCAGTCGAGCGGCGGCGGAGGCGTGTATGCCGGCTGGTACGCCGGACGCTGCGTCGGCCAGGCCTGGCCCGGGTACACCGGCCGGAAACCCGGCTCCTGCGCCTGCGGACGGCCGAAGCTGCGCTGCGTGACGGACCGCCCGCCGTTCTGTCCCGCTACGCCGCTCTGACCGAGGCCGGCGTTCTGACCGGCGTCGCCGGCCGGACCGGGGCCGCCGGTCTGCGGGGCCAGCCCGTCGGACTGCCGGTAGGCCTGGTC
>NZ_SMKR01000027.1 GCF_004348725.1 Kribbella turkmenica | reverse complement strand
GGAGTCGGGCGTACGCGTCCCGGGCGACGTGGACGACTCGGGCGTACGCGTCCCGGGCGACGTGGTCGAGTCCGGGGTGCGGGTGCCCGGTGACGTGCTTGTGTCGGGTGTGCGCGTGGTTGGTGAGGTGGTGGACTCGGGGGCGCGGGTGGTTGGGGTGGTGCTGCCGAGGTCTGTGCGGGACACCGGCGTGGTACCGGGCTGCGAGCCTGGTGCAGTTGTGCCGGGGTTCGTGTGTGACACCGGGGTGGTCGTGCCCGGGTCCGCGTGGGACAGCGGGGCAGACGGCGCGTTGGCACTCGGCGCGTCAGCCGATGGCGCGTTGATCGAGGGCGCATTCACCGACGGCGCGTTCACCGACGGGACATCGACCGAAGGGGCCGTCACCGTCGGAGCGTCGACCGACGGGGCCGTCACCGTCGGAGCGTCGACCGACGGGGCGTTCACCGACGGGGTGTCGACAGAGGCGTTGGGGGTGTCGACCGAGACGTCCGGCGAATCGACCGACGGGGCATCCACGGACGGGACGTTCACGCTCGGGACGCCTTGCATCGTGAACGTGTCGCCGACGATCGGGATCTTCGAGAGGCCGCCGACGACGTCGCTGACCTTCGGGATCTTGGTGACCGCGCCGAGTGTCATGTCGTGCAGGCCGATCCGGGCGTTCTGCAACTTGCCGGCCACGTTCGCGACCCGCGCCACCGCGTTGCTCGCGGCACCGAACTTCCCGGCCAGCGCGGCGGTCTTGACCGCACCCGCGCTACCACCGCTGGCGACGGTCGCGACGACGTTCGTGAGCGCCATGCCGAGCGCCTTGCCCGGGTTCTTCGACCACTCGTCCCAGGCGACGAAGCCCTTGAACATCTGCTCGCCCATGGTGAGGCCCATCTCGCCCCAGTCCTTGACCCAGTCGGGGCGAGTGTCCATCCCGGTGACGGCGTCGAAACCCCACCAGGCGAGCTGGATCGGGGCGGTCGCGATCTGGCCGACGAACGTCCCCAGCCCGACCCAGGCGTTGCCCGCGTCCTCCCAGGTCGGGATGTCGTACCCGAGGGTGTCCTTCGCCCAGTCGCGCAGGCCGGGGATCTCCCCCAGCAGCGGCAGCACCGGAATCAGCGTCAGGACGCTCTCGATCGTCTCACCGACGACGGTGGCAACGCCGACGACGAAATCGACCGGGAACTCGACGATGTCCTGCCAGAGCGGCTTGTCCCGCTCCTCCTCAGTGCCCCACGCCGGCGGCTCCGGTTCCTTGTCCTCGTCCGGCGGCGGTGGCGGCTCCTCGCCCTCGCGGACACCGGTCTTCGGGTCCCAGGTCTTGCCGCCGTGCAGCTTGACGATCTCGTTGGCCGCGGTGAAGCAGAGGCCGGGCAGTTCCTCCTGCATGATCCGGGTGGTGTCCTGAACCATCCGGTTGTTGTCGTCGATCATGTCCTGATCGTTTTGCCAGTCCGGGTTGCGGTTCTTGCGGCGGTGCCACTCGTACGCCTCGTCCCGGATGTCCTTCAGCTTGCCGAGCCGGCTGCGTACCTCGTCGGCGAGCGTGACCAGGTGTCCCGACATCTTCGGCAGGCTCGGGCCGAACTCGGTCAGGTTCTTCTGGATCTTCTTCGTCGAGCCGACCAGCACCTCACGCTCCGGCGCGTGGTACACGCCGGTGAGCCGCTGGAACGTGGTGTGGACGCCGTTGCCGACGTCGGTGAACCCCTGCCCGAGCTTGCTCAGTCCCGACACGTTCTCGTCGAGCGCGGAGACGACCTTGGTCAGTTCCGCGATCGGGATGCCTTCGGGTTTGATCATGTCAGTTCAGTCCTCGGTCACACACGGGGTCGACGATTGCTCCTGGTACGGCGTTCGGCGGCGATCAGGGCTGCGGCCGGGCCGCGGCGATCGCCTGCTCGAGCGTCTGCTCGCTCGGCGCGAACGAACTGATGCCGTGGTCGGACAGCAGGAAGATCAGGTTGGCGAAACCGGGTGGCACGAAGACGAGGAACTCCTCCACCTGGTACGCCGGCCAGTCCGCGAGCTCCTCGGGGGTCGCGCCGAGGTCGGGGCCGGGCGCCTCGGCGGTCAGCCACGCCGCGAGCCGGACCCGGCCGGCCTGGGCAACGTCGTCCGGCGCCATCGCCGGCTGCTGGTCGGTCATACCGCCTTGTTCCCTCCGGTCGGCCGGGTTCCGCCCGGCGGGTTCGGGATCTCACCCTTCGCCGCGGCGCGCTGGGCGTTCAGGGCCATCTCCGACTGCCCCTCCATGTACGCCTTGACCGCGTTCTGGGCGCCGGTCAGCGACGCGCCCACCTGCTTCGCCGCGGCTTCCAGGGTCGGCGACCAGTGCTGGGCGTACTCACCGATCGCGACCGCGACGACCGTGAACACGTCGTAGTTCAGGCCCTCCACGATCGCGCCGAGGTTGGTGCCGTACGTCTTCGCGAGCCCGTCGAAGGGCTTCGCCTCGTTGACCGTGTCGGTGAGCACCTTGTTCACGCCCTCGACGTCGATGTCCCAGTCCACTGTCACTCCTCAGGTCTTCCGGGCCTCCCCCGGCCCACGACAAGCCCGGACGCACCCGGCGGCGGGGAACGTCCAGGGCTGGTGAAGCTGTGTGACCGGCGGTCAGCCGCCGATGCCGTCGACCGCGGCGGACGCCTTCTTCAGCGTCGCGGCGGCGGTCGCGTCGTTCTGCGCCAGGGTCTCCTTCAGCGAGTTGATGATCGCCAGGGTCTGGTCGGCCGCCTTGTTGAAGCGGTCCTCGACGGCGCGGTAGTTCTCGGTCACGCCGCTGGCCGACGCGTCCGACAGGGCCGCGGTCACGTTCTGCTTGTGGGTGGCGATCAGGCCCGAGATCTGGCCGGAGAGGCTGTTGATCTTCGTCTGGACCTCGCCCGAGGCGGCGGTGTCGTAGCTGTTGCGGTTTGCCATCGTCGATTCCCCTCTCAGCGCTTGCCGAACTTGGCGGCGTTGAAGTCGGCCGCGCCCTGGTTCTTCTTCGCCGTGTCGGCCATCTCGCTGTCACCGCCGCGGAAGGCGGCGTCCATGCCGGACTGGCCCTGGTTGATGGCCGCGAGACCGGCGTTCAGGTCGGCGGCGATGCCGTCCACGTTCGCCTTGAACGCGTCGAACATCTTCTTGCCGGCACCATTCATCTTGCCTTCGAGCGGCTGCGCCGCGGCGACCAGCTGTTTCACCAGGCCACCGAGGTCCTGCGTCCCGGTCGAGGTCTTCTTGGCCAGTTGGCTCAGGGTGTCCTGGCCCATGTCCCAGCGTCCGCTCACAGTCTCTCCTCCGAAGTGTGGTTGCGCCGCGACGCCACGATAGTCGCCGTACCGGGTCACTCGTCCCACCCGGACCTGCGGGTGCACCCTTTCACTCCAGGTCGAAAAGCTTGCCGCCCAAGGCACGCTGTGACGGCGAAACTTGTTGCCCCAGCCAACGTGTTTCCGGGCAGTCGGCCCCGGGCCCGAACCACGGAAACCGCGGGTCGTCGTGAGGCCGGGATCAGCCCGCCGCGCGCTTCCGCGCCGTGGTCACCTTCTTCGCCGGTGCCTTCTTGGCGGTGGACTTCACGACCGCCGACTTGGCGGCCGAGGCCTTGCCGGCCGGAGCCTTCTTCAGCGCCGCCTTGGCGACCGCCTTCTTCGCGGCGGCGCCCTGCTGCTTCGCGCTCGGCTTGGCGGCGCGCCCGTGGAGGATCTCCGCGAGGAACTGACCGGTGTACGACGCCGGGTTGGCCGCAACCTCCTCCGGCGTACCCTCGGCGACCAGCGTGCCGCCGCGCCGGCCGCCGTCCGGGCCGAGGTCGATGATCCAGTCGGCGGTCTTGATCACGTCCAGGTTGTGCTCGATCACCAGCACCGAGTTGCCCTTGTCGACCAGCCCGCCGAGGACGCCCAGCAGCTTGCGGATGTCCTCGAAGTGCAGACCGGTGGTCGGCTCGTCCAGGACGTACACCGTCCGCCCGGTCGACCGCTTCTGCAGCTCCGACGCCAGCTTCACCCGCTGCGCCTCACCACCGGACAGCGTCGGCGCCGGCTGGCCCAGCCGGACGTAGCCCAGGCCCACCTCGGTCAGGGTGGTCAGGTGCCGCGAGATCGCCGGGATGGCGGCGAAGAACTCCGACGCCTCCTCGATCGGCATGTCCAAAACGTCGGCCACCGTCTTGCCCTTGTAGTGCACCTCGAGCGTCTCCCGGTTGTACCGGGCGCCGTGGCACACCTCGCAGGGGACGTAGACGTCCGGCAGGAAGTTCATCTCGATCTTCAGCGTGCCGTCACCGGAGCAGGCCTCGCAGCGGCCGCCCTTGACGTTGAACGAGAACCGGCCCTGCTGGTACCCGCGGACCTTCGCCTCCGGGGTCTCCGCGAACAGCTTGCGGACGTGGTCCCACACGCCGGTGTACGTCGCCGGGTTGGACCGCGGGGTCCGGCCGATCGGCGACTGGTCGACGTGGATCACCTTGTCGACCAGCTCCATGCCGGAGATCTTGGTGTGCCGGCCGGGGACGGCGCGGGCGCCGTAGATCTGGCGTGCGAGCGAGGTGTAGAGGATGTCGTTGACCAGCGTCGACTTGCCCGAGCCGGACACGCCGGTGACCGCGACGAACACGCCCAGCGGGACGGTGACGTCGATGTCCTTGAGGTTGTTCTGCCGGGCGCCGTACACGGTCAGCTCGCGGCCCTCGGTGAGCGGCCGGCGGACCGGTGGGATCGGGATCTCCTTGCGGCCGGAGACGTACGCACCGGTGATCGAGTCCGGGTGGTTCTTCAGGTCCTCGACCGTGCCGGAGACGACCACCTGGCCGCCGTGCTCACCGGCCCCCGGGCCGATGTCGACGACCCAGTCGGCGTGGTCGATGGTGTCCTCGTCGTGCTCGACCACGATCAGCGTGTTGCCGAGCTCCTTCAGCCGGACCAGGGTGTCGATCAACCGCCGGTTGTCCCGCTGGTGCAGGCCGATCGACGGCTCGTCGAGCACGTACAGCACGCCGACCAGGCCGGAGCCTATCTGGGTCGCGAGCCGGATCCGCTGCGCCTCGCCACCGGACAGCGAACCCGCCGGGCGGCTGAGCGCCAGGTAGTCCAGGCCGACGTCGAGCAGGAACCGCAGCCGCTCGCCGATCTCCTTGACCACCCGCTCCGCGATCTGCTTCTCCCGCGGGGTCAGCTCCATCTGCAGCAAGAAGTCGTGCACCTCGTCGATCGACATCGCGCTGACCTCGGCGATGTTCTTCCCGCCGAGGGTGACCGCGAGCGAGATCGGCTTCAGCCGCGCGCCGTTGCAGGCCAGGCACGGTACCTCGCGCATGTACTCCTCGAAGCGCTCCCGGCTGGTGTCGCTCGACGCCTCCGCGTGCCGGCGCTCGACGTACGGGATCACACCCTCGAAGGTGGTGTAGTACGACCGCTCGCGGCCGTACCGGTTCTTGTAGGAGACGTGCACCTGCCGGTCGTGCCCGGTCAGCAGCGACTGCTTCGCCTTCGCCGGCAGCTCGCCGAACGGCGTCGTGGTCTTGATCTTGAGGTCCTTGGCCAGCGCGGCCAGCAGACGCTCGAAGTACTGCGAGACGTTCGCACCGGACCACGGCTGGATCGCGCCCTCCTCCAGCGACTTCGACGGGTCCGGGACCAGCAGCTCCGGGTCGACCTCCATCCGCGTGCCGAGGCCGCTGCACACCGGGCAGGCGCCGTACGGCGAGTTGAACGAGAACGACCGTGGCTCCAGCTCGTCGATGGCGAGGGGGTGGTCGTTGGGGCAGGCGAGCTTCTCGGAGAACCGGCGCTCGCGGTGCGGGTCGTCCGCCGGCAGGTCGACGAAGTCCAGCACGACCAGGCCACCGGCCAGGCCGAGCCCGGTCTCGATCGAGTCGGTCAGCCGCTGCTTCGCGGAGCTCTTCACCGCGAGCCGGTCGACGACGACCTCGATCGTGTGCTTCTTCTGCTTGTCCAGCTTCGGCGGGTCGATCAGCTGGATCGTCTCGCCGTCCACCCGGGCCCGGGACAGGCCCTGACCGGTCAGCTGGCGGAAGAGGTCGAGGTACTCCCCCTTGCGGCCGCGGACGACCGGGGCGAGCACCTGGAACCGGGTGCCCTCCTCCAGCTCGAGCACCCGGTCCACGATCTGCTGCGGGGTCTGCCGCGCGATCGGCTCACCGCACTCCGGGCAATGCGGGCGGCCGGCCCGGGCGAACAGCAACCGGAGGTAGTCGTAGACCTCGGTGATCGTGCCGACGGTGGAGCGCGGGTTGCGGGAGGTCGACTTCTGGTCGATCGACACGGCCGGCGACAGGCCCTCGATGAAGTCGACGTCCGGCTTGTCCATCTGGCCGAGGAACTGGCGCGCGTACGCCGACAGGGACTCGACGTACCGCCGCTGGCCCTCGGCGAAGATCGTGTCGAACGCCAGACTGGACTTACCGGAACCGGACAGGCCGGTGAAGACGATCATGGCGTCCCGCGGCAGGTCGACCGAGACGTCCTTCAGGTTGTGCTCACGCGCTCCGCGCACGATCAGACGGTCAGACACAAGCTCACTCTCAGCCGTTCTCGAGGGGTTCCGGGTGGTGCTCTGGCATGCCCGGTCATGCTAACGAGGCCCACCGACAAAAACTTCCGCCGCCGGATCGGGCACCCCGATCGAGCCCACTTCGAAAGTATATTCGATCGCGGACGGTGCTCCGGACGACCCGTCCGGACATGACCCGGCGGGGTGGTTGGTGCAAGGATCGGTCGCAGGACCGAATCCAGGAGGATGCATGGCGGAGTACCACGGCAACGTCAAGGTCGGCGGACCGGCGCAGACCCACGAGCTGGCCGAGTTGATGATCACCAAGGTGGCCGTCGGGCCGATGGACAACAACGCCTACCTGCTGCGCTGCCGCCGTACCGACGAGCAGGTCCTGATCGACGCGGCGAACGACGCTCAGACGCTGCTGAACCTGGTCGGCGACGGCGGCCTCGAGCGGGTCGTCACCACGCACCGGCACCAGGACCACTGGCAGGCGCTCGCCGAGGTGGTCGCCCGGACCAGCGCGACCACGGTCGCCGGCCGGTACGACGCCGAGGGCATCGGCGTCCCCACGGACGAGAACGTCGACGAGGGCGCCACCATCCCGGTCGGCCGGTGCACGCTGAAGGTCATCCACCTCGTCGGCCACACGCCCGGCTCGATCGCCCTCCTGTACGACGACCCGGCCGGCCCGCCCCACCTGTTCACCGGCGACTCCCTCTTCCCGGGCGGCGTCGGGAACACCGAGGGGGACGCGGAGCGCTTCACCTCGCTGATCAACGACGTCGAGGCCAAGCTCTTCGACGCACTTCCCGACGAGACGTGGGTATACCCGGGCCACGGCGCCGACACCACCCTCGGCAAGGAACGCCCGAACGTCCCCGAGTGGCGAGAACGTGGCTGGTAGAAGAGCGCGGTGAAGCTCGGTCAGGTGTTCAGTCGGCGGAAAGTAGCATCGAGAGTCGCGCCCGAGGATCATCGCGCGTTGGTCTCGATCTACCGCCGACCTGATGCGTACTACGTCCTCCGCTCGGCGAGGACGACAACAGGTCTGTGGCTTGGACGCCCGGAGCGGCCGGTCGTGCTAGACGTAGATACGTCCGCGGATTCATTGGGTCAGCAGGTCCTCAGTCTGCTGTCGCAACACGCGGAAGTCGTGCCGCACCCGCGTCAAGACGAATGGACAGAGCAAGGGCGTGCCTTCCGTGGCCCGATACTTTCGCAAGCGGGCGTCCGGAGCTGGCGGGCCTTCCTCGCTCCGGCTGATCTTGTCGACGTAAGCCGCCAGGCAAGCCTCATCAAGGTTATTCCCCTGCGCCGCGACCGAAGACGATCAGACGTCTTCAACGCCATTGACACCGAGACCACAGAGCTGACCAGTCCGCCCTCGGGTGACCTCGGCCCCGCGATCATCGCAGCGTTCAGCTCGGCCTGAACAGCAGCTCTGCCGTCTCCCCGAGCGGCCGAAACTCGCTCGGCCACCGGTACGCCGGGGTCGCCTGCGACCGCTGCGGCCCAGGACTGGAGTTATGGTCCGAGCGGAGCTCAGCGGTCGGTGAGCTCGGCCGGGAAAGCCACCACGTCGACCAGAGCGCCGTTGCGGATGGCGGTGATCTCGGTGCGGCGACTGATGGCGTCCTCGAACAGGAGCCGTTGCAGGGACTGGGCGTCCCGCAGCGGCGCGCCGTCGACGGCGAGGACGAGGTCGCCCTGGCGGAGGCCGGCCTGGGCTGCGGGGCTTCCCGCGATCACCTCGACGACGCGCAGCGCGGTGCGCTGGTCGAAGCGTTCGGCGAGCTGCGGCCGCAGCCGTGCCGGCGTCGTGACCAGCCCGAGGTAGGCACGCCGCACCCGGCCGTCGTGCAGGAGCGAGTAGATGATCCGGCGGGTGGTCGTGTTCATCGGGACCGCCAGGCCGAGGCCGATGCCGGCGACTGCCGTGTTGATGCCGATGACCCGGCCGTTGCCGTCGGCAAGTGCTCCGCCGGAGTTGCCCGGGTTCAGCGCCGCGTCGGTCTGGATCACGTCCTCGATCATCCGGGTCGCGTTCGAGGTCCGCACCGGCAGCGACCGGCCGAGCGCGCTGACCACGCCGGCGGTCACGCTCCCGGCCAGGCCGAGCGGGTTGCCGACCGCAACCACCAGGTTCCCGACCTTCAGGTGGTCCGCGTCCCCGTACTCCGGCGGGTCCGGGACCTCCCGGTCGGCCCGCAGTACGGCGAGGTCCGACAGCCGGTCCACACCGACCACGCGGGCCTGTGCCGCCGTACCGTCGGCGAACTCGGCGGTCGCCTGATCGCTGCCCCCGACCACATGCGCGTTGGTCAGCAGGTGGCCGTCCGCGGTCAGAACCACGCCCGACCCGGACGAGTCGCCTCGCCGGCTCGCGATCCGCAGGCTGGCCACCCGCGGGATCAAGTGCTCCGCCACTCCCGAGACCACCCGGGAGTAGGCGTCCAGTACGTCGTCCTCAGCCGTGTCGTCCGCCATCTCCGCCTCCCGATTACAGCATTACACCGCAAGCAAGTGGGCGACAGGGCGTGAGTCGGACCACAGAACTGACGATCGAAGGCGCAAGGCGAACCAAGCCATCGCCAACGCCGGCGCCGCGGTTCGCAGCATCTCCGGCCGTACCGGCTCCGTGAACCCTTCGTCTGTCGTTGACGGACGTACGGGCGTGTTCAGGTGCGCGCAATCCAGACCGAGGCGCACAGCGTTCCGGACCCGAACTCGGTTCGCAGCGCTGTCGCCGCCACCGAGGCCGGCAAGGACGTCGGCCAGCAATTCGATCCGCGGATGGCGTCGCGCAACTGGTCGTCGCTTCAGGTTCGGGCATCCCCCGATGTGTTCATGGAGACAAACGTAAAGAGGGGCACCGACAGAAATCGGTGCCCCTCTTGCGGTCGGGCTGCCGAGATTTGAACTCGGGATCTCTTGTCCCCCAGACAAGCGCCTTACCTGACTAGGCCACAGCCCGGAACTCGCCCCGGAGAGCGAGCCGGGGTAAACCTTACCGCATTCATAGGGGTGGTTCTGACCGGGTTGGGAGGTCGACGGTCAGGGACCAAATGGCGGCTCGTGCGGGGCGGTTGCGCCTGCGCTGAGCGATCCGGCAGCCCACCCGTGCGCGTCGCGCAGGGTCCGCTCGTCGACGAGCAGTGCCCGTCTGCTTCCCATGCGTGCGGGCTTGCCGGTCGGCGTCGTGCAGCTGGAAGGCACAGTGCCGACCGGCTCGACCTCGAAGGTTCTGATCACCGGCGAACCCTCGTCGGCAGCCCTTCGAAGGCAACCGAATCAGCGCTTGGACCTCTTCTGGCGGGCGCGGATCTGCACGTGGACCGGGCTGCCGACGAAGCCGAAGTCCTCGCGGAGCCGCCGTTCGATGAACCGCTGGTACGACGGCTCGATCTGCCCGGAGGTGAAGATCGCGAAGGTCGGCGGCATCGTGGTCGCCTGGGTGCCGAACAGGATCTTCGGTTGCTTGCCGGAGCGAACCGGGTGCGGGTGCGCGGCGACCAGCCGGCCGAGGAACGCGTTCAGCTGACCGGTCGGGACCCGGGTCTGCCAGCCGTCCAGCGCGGCCTCGATCGCAGGCACGAGCTTCTCCATGTGCCGGCCGGTGAGGGCGCTGATGTTCACCCGCGGCGCCCAGCGGAACTGGACCAGGTCGCGGTCGATCTCGCGCTCCAGGTAGTAGCGCCGGTCCTCGTCGACCAGGTCCCACTTGTTGTACGCGATCACCAGCGCCTTGCCGGCCTCCTCGACCGCGTTCATGATCCGCAGGTCCTGCTCCGACATCACCTCGGACGCGTCGATGACCACGACGACGACCTCGGCCCGTTCGATCGCCGCGTTGGTCCGCAGGGAGGCGTAGTACTCGTGGCCCTGGGCGTTCTTGACCTTGCGCCGGATGCCGGCGGTGTCGATGAACCGCCACTCCTTGCCGCCGAGGGTGATCAGCTCGTCCACCGGGTCGACCGTCGTCCCCGCGACGTCGCTGACGACGACCCGGTCCTCCTTGGCGACCTTGTTCAGCAACGAGGACTTGCCCACGTTCGGCTTGCCGACGATCGCCACCCGGCGCGGTCCGCCGGCCTCGCCGTCGCGCTCCGGCGGCGCCTCCGGCAGCGCGGCCAGGACGGCGTCCAGCATGTCGCCGGTGCCGCGGCCGTGCATCGCCGACACCGGGAACGGCTCGCCGATGCCAAGGCTCCACAGGTTCATCGCCTCGGACTCGATCCGCTGGTCGTCGACCTTGTTGGCGGCCAGGACGACCGGCTTGCCGGACTTGCGCAGTACCCGGACCACTGCCTCGTCGGCGTCCGTGATCCCGACCGTCGCGTCCACCACGAACAGCACCGCGTCGGCGGCGTTGATGGCGATCTCGGCCTGGGCCGCGACCAGCGCGGCCATGCCGACCGCGTCCGGGTCCCACCCGCCGGTGTCGACCACGGTGAAGCCGCGGCCGGCCCAGTTCGCGTCGTACGAGACCCGGTCCCGGGTGACGCCCGGGGTGTCCTCGACGACGGCCTCGCGGCGGCCGATGATGCGGTTCACCAGCGTGGACTTGCCCACGTTCGGCCGCCCGACGATCGCGAGCACGGGCAGCGGCCCGGTGTCTTCGCGCTCGTGCGTGGGCTCGGCGAAGTCGTAGCCGGTGGGCAGGTCACTCATCAGGATCCTTCTTGTCTGGCGCACCCGGGAGCGGGTGGCCGGTCGCTTCGACGGCCGCCCTGACATGGGCTCGCAGCACGTCGCCGATCTGGTCGGCAACCGCTCGTACGTCGGAGTGCCTCCTCGGAAAGGGTACGCGGTCGATGGTGAACGGCGTGCCGTAGACCACGTCCACGCGGCTCCCGGCCGGTGGGAACCGCTCCACGTCACCGTGCGGCAGGCGGGTCCCGAGCAGCGCCACCGGCAGGATCGGCGCGCCGGTCACCATCGCCAGGTACGCCACTCCGGTCCGGATCCGGCGGAAGTCGCCCGGGCCGCGGGTCCCCTCCGGATAGATGTTGAGCACCCGACCGTCCCGCAGGACGTGGATCGCCTTGCGGATCGCGAGCGTGTCGTACGTCGACCGGTCCACCGGGATCTGGCCGAACCGGTGCAGGACGCGACCCTGGAGTCCGCCGAACGCCTCGATCTTCCCGAGCTGATGCAGCATCCGCGGCGCGATCGCCCCGAGCAGCGGGCCGTCCAGCAGACCGAGATGATTCGAGGCCATCAGCACCGGACCGGTGCGCGGGAACAAATCCTCGGTGTGCACGATCACGTCGTAGCGGCGCCGGAAATACGCCTTCGCGACCCGGCGCAGCGGCAGCGCGAGCCGGTACGGGAGCCGGGGCAGGTCGTCGGTGCGGGGCAACTCCAAGTGCCCCGTCACTTGGGCCGTCATGACTCCCGGTCGCCGGGGCCACGAGGGGCGGCCTCGGCCTCCTTCGCGAGCCGGCTGATCACGTCGACGACCTCCTCCAGGGACAGATGTGTCGAGTCGACGGTGACGGCACCGTCGGAGGCCACCAGGAACTGCGAGACCGTCGCGTCGTCGGCGTCCCGGCGGACGATCTGGTCGCGCAACTGGTCGGCCGTGACCGCGCCGGCGGTCAGCTCGGCGCCGCGCCGCGCCATCCGGGCGTCCTGGTCGGCGGTCAGGTGGACCTTCAGCTCGGCGTCGGTCGCGACCACGGTGGCGATGTCGCGGCCCTCGACCACGATGCCGCCGGTCGGCTGGGCGGCGTCGATGATCGCGCGCTGCCGCCGGATCAGCTCCTTGCGGACGTCCAGGTTGGTGGCGATCTTGCTGACGGTCTCGCTGATCCGGGGCTCCCGGATCGCGGTCGTCACGTCGACGTCGTCGGCGATCACGTACTGTTTCGAGGGGTTGGTGCTGATCTCCAGCCGCAGCTCCCGGGCGCGCTGCGCCACCGCCGCCGTGTCGTCCAGATCGAGGCCGTGCTCCAGGGCCGACCAGGTCACCGCGCGGTACGTCGCACCGGTGTCGAGGTACCGAAGTCCGAGCCGGGTGGCGACGCCCCGGGCCGTGCTCGACTTGCCGGACCCGCTCGGGCCGTCCACAGCGATGATCATGGCCCAGAGGTTACCTCTGGCAGGGGACAACCCCGGCGCCTACCGGTGGACCACCCAGCCACGCTCGGTCAGGACCTCGACCAACTGGTCGACCGAGCCGGGCTTCACGGCCAGCTCGACCTCACCGACCGGCCGGGCCGGGCTGTGGTCGATCCGCAGGTCCTCGACGTTGGCGCCGGACGCGGCCGCGTCCGCGAACAGCCGGGCCAGCTGCCCCGGCCGGTCGGGAATGGTGACCAGCACGGTGACCAGGTCGATGTGCGGGGCGCCGTGCTTGCCGGGCACCCGGACCGCACCGGAAACGCCCTGACCGAGGATCGTGGTCAGCTCCTCGGCGGCCTCTTCCTTGCCTAGAGCAACAAGAACGCGGTCGAGCTCGCCGCGGATCTGCTCCAGCAGGCCGGCGAGCGCGGCCGAGTTCGCCGAGACGATCTGGGTCCACAGCTTCGGGTCGCCGGCCGCGATCCGGGTCACGTCCCGGACGCCCTGGCCGGACAGCTGCAGGTGTGAGTTCGGCGCGTCCACCAGCGTGCCGGCGGCCAGCGCCGACATCAGGTGCGGCAGGTGCGAGACCCGGGCGACCGCGAGGTCGTGGTCCTCGACCGAGAGCTCGACCGTGCGCGCGCCGGACGCCTCCGCGAGCCGCCGGACCAGCTCGACCGCCTCCGGCGCGCTGGTCTCGTGCGGGGTGATCGCCCAGGTCGCGCCGTCGAACAGGTCGGCGCGGGCCGCGAGCGGCCCGTTCCGCTCGGACCCGGCCATCGGGTGACTGCCGACGTACCGGCTGAGGTCGCCGGTCAGCCGGGCCGCGTCGGCGAGCGGCTTCGACTTCACGCTCGCGGCGTCGGTGACGATCGCGCCGGTCTGCGCGAGCTGCTCGGCGACCACCTCGCCGACGTGGTCCGGCGGTACGGCCACCACGACGAGCTGCGGCTCGATCTGGACCAGCCGGGAGCCGGCCCCGATCCGCTCGGCCATCAGCGCGTTGTCCGGATCGGCGTCGACCAGTTCCACCACCACACCAAGCCGGGCCAGCGCCAGGCCGATCGACGTACCGATGAGCCCGGCGCCGACGATCCGGACCGGCCCGCGCAACTCGGTCACTGGGCGCCCGTCAGGTCGGGACGGAGGGCAACCGCCCCGTGCAGGTAGACGTGCTGGATCTTCTCCCGCGACCGCGGCGACTCCGCGTGCACCATCATCCGGACCACCCGCGGCAGCGCGTGCGGCACGTCGATCTCCTGCATGCACATCAGCGGTACGTCGGTCAGCCCGATCTGCCGGCCGGCGACGGCGGGAAACTCCGAGTGCAGGTCCGGCGTGACGGTGAACAGGATGCTGATCAGGTCCTCGCGGTCCAGATCGTTCGCTTCCAGGACCGCCTTCACCAGCTCGGCGGACCGCTCGAGCAGGTGCTCGCGCTCGTCCACCTCCAGCTGGGTGGCACCCCGGATCGCCCGTACCGCCACGTGCCTGCCTCCTTAGGTCGTCTACCTCAACCCTAGGGCAGAGTGGCCAGAGAGTGGACAGCCGTCTCGGATTGTGCCTCGGCCGCGGCGACGGTCTGCTCCAGCAGCAGCGCGATCGTCATCGGGCCGACCCCGCCCGGGACCGGCGTGATCGAGCTCGCCACGGCCGCCGCCTCGTCGAAGTGGACGTCGCCGACGTTGCCGTCGTTGTACCCGGCGTCGACCACCACCGCGCCCGGCTTCAGCCAGTCGCCGCGGACGAAGTTCGGCATGCCGACCGCGGCGACCACGATGTCCGCGGTGCGGACGATCTCGGGCAGGTTCCTGGTCCGCGAATGCGTGTAGGTGACCGTCGCGTTCGATGCCAGCAGCAACATCCCGGCCGGTTTGCCGAGGATCGGGCTGCGGCCGATGACGACCGCGTGCGCGCCTTCGATCGGGACGTCGTACGCCTCGAGCAGCCGCAGGATGCCGCCCGGAGTGCAGGACCGGAACCCGGGTTCACCGAACGCCATCGCGGCGAACGCGTGCATGGTCACGCCGTCGACGTCCTTGGCCGGGTCGATCGCCTCGAACGCGGCCCGCTCGTCGATCTGCGCCGGCACGGGGTGCTGCAGCAGGATCCCGTGGACCGCGGGGTCGTTCGAGAGCTTCCGCAGCTCGGCGACGAGTTCCCCGGTCGTCGTCTCCGCGGGCAGGACGATGCTCCGGGACGCGATCCCGGCCTTCCTGGACCGATTCTGCTTCATCCGCACGTACGTCGCGGACGCGGGGTCGTCGCCCACCAGCACGGTCGCCAGGCAGGGCTGGACGCCGGTCTCGTCCTGCAGCACCCGGGCCCGGTCAGCCGCCTTCGCCACCAGTTCGGCGGCGAGATCGGTCCCGATCATCAACTTGGTCATGCGACGCGCTCCTTCAGGCATCGGCAGAGGTGCCCAGGCGCGCGGCGAGGCCGGATCTCCGGCAGACCGTTCCCCGGTGGTCCTCCACCTCAACGCCAGTCGCGGTCCGCGGACCAGCCTAGGCGATGAAGAAGGCGCGGCACTCGTCGAGGCCGCTGATCCGGATGTCTTCGGCCGGCCGCCAGTCCTCGCGGGTGAGCCGGAGGCGGTCCGAGACCACGGCGCGCCCGTGCAGCACGTCCCTCGAGATGCCGTCCGGCCGGTAGCCGAGCTTCCGGGAGACGCCCTGAGACCCGGCGTTGTCCTGGAAGGCCTCGGTCAGCGCGGCCTCCGCGCCCAGCCCGTCGAACGCCAGGTGCAGTAGCGCCCGGCGGGATTCAGTGCCGAACCCCTGGCTGTGGTGCGGCAGCCCCAGCCAGGACCAGGTCTTCACCTCCCGGAGGATGGCGAAGTCCCTGCCCCGCAGTGCGACGATGCCGATCGGCACCCCGTCCCGGAACACTCCCAGCGGCAGTTCCCAGTCCTGCGGGGTCCACGAGGCCATCGAGCCCCAGTGCGACTGCAGGACGCGCCGCGCGCGTTCCTCCGGCGTCCCGTTGGTCCACGCCTGGAGGAACGGCTGCTCCCCCGGCTCGTGGACGCCGCTCGCGGCCACGTCCGCGAGCGCCGCGAGCTCTTCCTCGTCCGGCAGCCGCAGGATCAGCCGGTCGGTGGTCAGTTGGAGACGGCGCAGTGGCCAGTGGTCGCTCAGCACCGGCCCATCGTGAAGCCCTGCCCGCCTCCCGGCAACCTATTTGGCGACCGAGTGAGGGATCACCTCGTGAACCTGCGGAGGTACGTCGCCTGCCGACCAGCTGACCCGGATCGCCTCGACGTCGGCCTCGGGGACGGTGACCGCCGTGTACGCGCCGTTCACCGTGCCGGCCCGCTGCCAGCCGGCCGCCGTCTTCACCTCGAGGACGCCGGTCGCGGCCGCGTCCTGCGCCTGCAGCACAGTGACCCGATCCAGCGTGCGCGGGCTCGACAGGGTGACGACGAGCGCGTCGCCCTCGCCGGCAGCTGTGGCCGCGCGGTAGGCCGTCGACACGTCGTGGTCGACGGCATCCGCCAATGCCGAGCCCTCGGCCGGCGCCGGCGTACCCGTTGCCGTGAGCACCAACTCGGACCCGTCCGTCACCTCGACCGAGAACTCCCGGACCACCAGCCAGAACGACGGATTGTCGGCCAGCGCGCGATAGCGCACGTACCGGGCGGTCGCGTCGGCGGTGAACCGCACCTCGGCGGTTGTCGCCCGGGTGAGCTCGGTCCAGCTGGAGCCGTCGGTCGAGTACTCGAGGACACCGGAGTGGATGAAGTCCTGCGGACTGCCCGACTTGCCCATCAGGACGGCGATGTCGCCGATCGCCCGCGGCGCGCCGAGGTCGACCCGGATCTCGTCACCGGCCACCGGTGCCCCGTTGCTCCAGAAGAAGGTCGACTCGTCGCCGTCGATCATCCGGGCGGGAACGTTGTCGGCGTACGTGCCCTGTGAGCTGGTCGCCGTCCGTCCGGGCTCGAGGCCCATCCACTGGTCGTGGACCCGGCCGGCCTCGGTGAGGAACGCGTCCGCGACGCCCTCGCCGATCCGTGGGTAGGTGTTCGAGTGCGGCAGCCGGACGTCGCGGATCGCCTTCGCCTGGGTGACCAGTTCGTCGATCCGTCGCCGGCTCTTCCACGCTTCCGGCCCGTTGCCCTCGGCCACTTCGCCGAGCAGGCGCAGCGAGCGCTGCAGCGCCTCACCCCAGAGCACGGTCGCGTCGAGCCATGCCTTCGCCTCGTCGGCGAACGCGGGGTCCTGCACGCCTCGCCGGAGCTGTCCGGGCGTCTTCTCGATCGCGTCGAAGTACGGGCGGATCCGCTCGATCGCGCTGTCCTCGTGACCGGCGCGCCAGGTTCTCCAGAACTCCCCGGTCTTCGCCGCGAGCACCGGGGCGCTCTCCGGGTGCAGGGTCGAGTCGTAGGTGTTCAGGTCGGCGAACACTTCCAGCGCCGCGATCGTCGTGCGGTCTCCCCCGGCGCGCTCCGCGATCGCGTGGTTCCAGGAGGCCTGCTCGTCGTACGTCGCCGGGTTCCAGCCGAGCTCGGCGAACGAGTAGAGCGCGAGCTTGCTGACCGCCGCCTGGTTCATCGGGTTGGAGATCACACCGGCGACGTGCTCGGCGATCCCTGGCTCGCGGCCGCTGTAGTCGGCCAGCAGGATGCGGCCGGCCGCGTAGTCGTTGACCGGGTAGTTGTCCCAGATCAGGATGTCGTGCCCGAACACCGCCTTCGCCCGGGCCGCTTGTGCGGTCGTGATTGTCCGCGGGACGACGCCGATCCCGGTCCAGTGCACGACCACCGCGCTGTCGAGCTGCTCCCGCAACGCCTGTTTGTACGGCGTCTCGGTGACGTTGTAGTACTCGGTCGGGACCATCTGCAGCGGTGCCACGTCCGGCTTCGACGCGACCCAGTCACGCTGGATCCGGTTCAGCAACTCGCTCTGCGCCTGACCGGCCGCACCGCCGCCGGTGCCGTACTTCTCCCGGTCCTCCGGGCAGTGCCAGGTGTTGTAGTCGATGTCGTCCAGCGGCACGTTGAACGCCCGGGCACCGAGCGCGTAGAGCGACTCGAACTTGGCGACCAGCGCCTGGTAGTGGCTGTCGGAGGTGTAGCAGATCGACAGGCCCGGCGAGAGCGCGAAGGTGAAGTCGACCTTGTTCCGCTGCCCGCGCTCGATCAGCTCACCGAGCTCGGCCAGCTTGTCGGCCGGGTACGGGTCGCGCCACTGCTCGCGGTGGTACGGATCGTCCTTGGGCGCGTACTCGTACGTGTTCATCCGGTGCGCGCCGAGGTAGTCGATGTGGTCGAGCCGGTCGGCGTGCGACCACGGCGTGCCGTAGAAGCCCTCGATCGAGCCGCGGTACCGCATCGTCGGCCAGTCCCGGATCTCGACGCCGTCCACCCGGTTGCCGTCGACGAGCTGCGCGAACGTCCGGGCCGCGTAGTACGTGCCGTCGGTGTCCACGCCGTCGAGCACGATCTGCCGTCGGCCGATCGCGACGACGTACCCCTCGTCGGGCAGGCCGGCTGCCGGCTCCACCTCCAGCTCGCGCAGCGCCTGCTCACTGCCACCGAGCCAGATGGTCACGTCTCCAGGCCGGTCACGAACGGTCCGTACGCCGGCCCGCGCAAGGGTCTCGCGGACGACGCGCTCGGCGTCCGGGTCAGTGGTCGGGCCGTGGACCAGGCCGACGGTCCGGCCGAGCGGGAACCCGTCCCGGCGGGTGACGGTTTGCTGAGGTTCCGGCGACACCGCGGCCTCTCTCGAACTGGCGGCCGAAGCGGCCGGTACGGACAAGATCTGGGCGGCGATCAGCAGGATCACCGGGAGGTCGACGCGGCGCATGAGCAACTCCTCGGGCGGAAGGGCGTGCTACTTCCATCCACTCAGTGCGCAAACCTGCTCGTCAAGTACACGAGGTGACCAGTTCCAGTCAGTTCGGTATCGCGGCCTCGCGGTCAGATCAGCCCGGCGTGGTCGAGCGCGACGTACGCGGCGTCGATCCCGGTCATCGCGCCCGGCGTCCGCAGCTCGGCCCGGAGCTGGTCCACGGTGAGCTCGACCGGGACGCAGTCCTCGAACTCGTCCAGCGCCTGCTGCCCGTCCGGACGGCAGCCGCGCGCGATCCCGACGTACTTGCGGTAGACCGAGGACGCGGCCGACCAGTTCCAGCCGACGAGCTCGAACGACTCACAGGTGTAGCCGGTCTCCTCCTCCAGCTCGCGGGCACCGGCCACGGCCGGGTCCTCGCCCGGCTCGACCAGCCCACCCGGCAGGTTCGTGACCACGCGGTCGGGCCCCGGGCGGAAGATCCGGATCGTGACGATCCGGCCCTCCGGGGTCAGTGGCAGCACAGTGATCCCGGACGTGATCCCGGAGACCGTCTTCGGCCCGAAGACGTCCCAGTCGACCTCCCGCCCGTCCGGCAGCCGGTAGCGGCGCTGGTTGACCGTCAGATACCCATCGAACCCCAGCCGCTCGTCCAGCAGCTCCCAGTCCCCCGGGTCTGCGCCCCCGGACACCTGGTCCTCCTCTACGCCCGCGCGCCCGGCCGCAGCGCGGCCGGGCGCACGCTTCGCCGATTGGTCGGTCACAGCGGGCGGTCGTCGTCCGGGTCTTCCGGCGGGGCCACCGGTACGTCGTCCGCCGGGGACGCCTCCGGGCTGTCGTCGGCCGCCGTGGGGGTCGCATCGGCCTCCACCGGCGCCTCGGCCGCGGACTCCGACGGGGTCGTGTCCGGACGGGACTCGGACAGGATGCGCGCGAGCGTCTCCTCCGAAATGCGCTTGAACTTGCGCACCTGCGTCCGGGTCCGGTCCAGCACCGCGACCTCGATCTGGTCCGGGGTCAGCTCCCGCACATCGCTGCTGCCGTCGTGCCCGAGCGCGTCCACCGCCAGCCGGAGCGCACCGGCCAGCGAGATGCCCTCCTGGTAGTGCTCGCCGACGTAGTCCGCGACCTGCTCGGCCGGCCCGCCCATGACGGCGTACCCGCGCACATCAGCGATCGAGCCGTCGTAGGTGAGCCGGTAGATCTGGTCGTCGGCGGCGGTGGCACCGATCTCGGCGACCAGGATCTCCACCTCGAGCGGCTTCTCACCGCCGGAGGAGAAGATCGCGCCCAGCGTCTGCGCGTAGGCGTTGGCGAGCGCCCGGCCGGTCACGTCGCGCCGGTCGTAGGAGTACCCGCGCATGTCGGCCAGCCGGACGCCGGCGATCCGCAGGTTCTCGAACTCGTTGTACCGGCCGACGGCGGCGAACGCCATCCGGTCGTAGATCTCGGCCACCTTGTGCAGCGCCGGCGACCGGTTCTCCGCGACGAACAGGATGCCGTCGGCGTACTGCAGGGCGATCGCGCTGCGGCCCTTGGCGATGCCCTTGCGGGCGAAGTCGGCCCGGTCCCGCATCAGCTGTTCGGGCGAGACGTAGAACGGAACGCTCATCGAAGGTGTCGTCCTCTATCAGTCGATGGGTCAGGTCAGGGTCGCCGAGGCCGGCCCGTCCGGGCGGTTGTGCCGCTCGGCCCACGCGCGGTCGACGATGTCGGCCACGTCGTCCTCGGGGAGCCGCTGATAGCCGTCCGCGGTGACCACGCCGACCACCGGGAAGATCCGCCGCAGCATGTCCGGCCCGCCGGTCGCCGAGTCGTCGTCGGCGGCGTCGATCAGCGACTGGATCGCCACCGTCGCGCAGTCGGCCGCGGACAGGTCCTCGCGGTAGAGCTTCTTCAGCGCGCCCCGGGCGAACAGCGAACCCGAGCCGACACTGTGGAAGTGGGTTTCCTCGTACCGCCCGCCGGTCGGGTCGTAGGAGAAGATCCGGCCGCCCTTGATGTCCTCGTCGTAGCCCGCGAACAGCGGGACCACGGCCAGGCCCTGCATCGCCATCGCCAGGTTGCCCCGGATCAGCGCGCTCAGCCGGTTGGCCTTGCCGTCCAGGCTGAGCGTGGTGCCCTCGAGCTTCTCGTAGTGCTCCAGTTCCACCTGGAACAGCCGCACCATCTCGAGCCCGAACCCGGCCGAGCCCGCGAACGCGACCGCGGAGTACTCGTCGGCCGGGAACACCTTCTCGATGTCACGCTGGGCGATGATGTTGCCCATCGTGGCCCGCCGGTCGCCGGCCATCACCACGCCACCGGGGAAGGTCGCGGCGACGATCGTCGTACCGTGCGGGACGTCGTTGGAGTAGTCGGCCGACCCCAGGCTGCGCCGTCCCGGCAACAGGTCGGGCGCGTGCCCGGCCAGGAAGTCCATGAACGACGAGCCACCTGGAGTCAGGAAGGCTTCCGGCAACCGGCCGGAGGCATCGAATGTCATCGAGCGGTTCACTCCCCACCCTTTTGCACGAATCCGCGGACGAACTCCTCGGCGTTCTCCTCGAGCACCTCGTCGATCTCGTCCAAAATCGAGTCGACGTCCTCGTCGAGCCGCTCCTTGCGCTCCTGGACGTCCTCCGACGCCTCGACCTGCTCGACCTCTTCCTCGGTCGAGGAACGCTTCGGCTGCTTGTGCTGCTGCCCGCCGTCCTTCGCCATGGCACACACCTCCTAGAACCGCTGGGAGGGCCGCCCAACCGACCCTCAATAGCGACCCTACCCGGCGGCGCCCCCAGTAATGGTGCGAACCAGGTCACTCGCGGTGTCGCACTGGTCCAAAAGGGCTCCGACATGGGCCTTCGTGCCCCGCAACGGGTCCAGCGTCGGGATCCGCTGCAGCGACTCCTTGCCCGGCAGGTCGAAGATCACCGAGTCCCAGGACGCGGCCGCGACCTGCGGCGCGTACTGCTGCATGCAGCGGCCCCGGAAGTAGGCCCGGGTGTCGGTCGGCGGGTGCGAGACCGCCATCCGGATCTCCTCGTCGGTGACCAGACGCTGCATCCGGCCGGCCTTCACCAACTTGTAGTAAAGACCCTTGTCCGGGCGCAGGTCGGCGTACTGCAGGTCGACCAGGTGCAGCTTCGAGTCGTCCCACTCCAGGCCGTCGCGGTCTCGGTACGACTGCAGCAGTTTCAGCTTCGCCACCCAGTCCAGCTGGTCAGCGAGCTTCATCGGGTCCGTGGCCAGCTGGTCGAGCACCTGCTCCCAGCGGTGCAGCACGTCCTTGGTCTGCCGGTCCGCGTCGTCGCCGTACTTGTCCTCGACGTACTTGCGGGCCTGTTCCAGGTACTCCGTCTGGAGCTGGACCGCCGTCAGCTTGCGGCCGTCCTTGAGCGTCATCAGGTGGGTGCAGGCCGGGTCGTGGCTGACCTCGTGGAGCGCGGTGACCGGACGGTCCACGCTCAGGTCGTCGGTCAGCCAGCCGTCCTCGATCATCGACAGCACCAGGCTCGTCGTGCCGACCTTCAGGTACGTCGAGATCTCGGACAGGTTCGCGTCGCCGATGATCACGTGCAGCCGGCGGTAGCGGTCCGGATTCGCGTGCGGCTCGTCCCGGGTGTTGATGATCGGCCGCTTCAACGTCGTCTCCAGGCCGACCTCGACCTCGAAGTAGTCGGCCCGCTGGCTGATCTGGAAGCCGTGCGCGGTGCCGTCCTGGCCGATCCCGACCCGGCCGGCCCCGGTGACCACCTGCCGGCTGACGAAGAACGGCGTCAGGTGCCGCACGATCGACGCGAACGGGGTCGAGCGGCGCATCAGATAGTTCTCGTGCGAACCGTACGACGCGCCCTTGTTGTCGGTGTTGTTCTTGTAGAGGTTCAGCGGCGGAGCACCGGGGATCTGCCGGGCCTGCCGGGCGCCCTCCATGATCACCAGCTCACCGGCCTTGTCCCAGACGACCACGTCCCGCGGGTTCGTCGTCTCGGGCGCCGAGTACTCCGGGTGGGCGTGGTCGACGTACAGGCGGGCGCCGTTGGTGAGGATCACGTTCGCCAGACCGGTCTCCTCGTCGGTGAGCTGGCTGGAGTCGGCCACCTCCCGGCTGAGGTCGAACCCGCGCGCGTCCCGGAGCGGGTGCTCCTCGTCGAAGTCCCACCGCGTCTTGCGCGCGAGCGGCTGCGTCTGCGCGTACCCGTTCACCACCTGGCTCGAGGTCAGCATCGGGTTGGCCCCGGGCTGGCCCGGAACCGAGATGCCGAACTCGGTCTCGGTTCCCATGATCCGCCGAACACTCATGCGAACGAGCCTACGCGGTACCGCCACCGAACGCCGTTGCCGTGTCCACAGGGTTACGTGTGAAACTTCCCGGGTGGACGAAATCGTAGCGATCCTGGACGAAGACAACCATGTCACCGGCTCGGCACCGCGCTCGGTGATGCGCCGGGACAACCTGCGGCACGCGGCGACCGGCGTCCTCGTCCGGAATCCGGCCGGTGACATCTACGTGCACCGCCGGACCGAGACCAAGGACGTCTTCCCGGCGTGTTACGACTTCTCGGCAGGCGGTGTCATAGCCGCCGGCGAGGACCCTGACGACGCCGTCGTCCGGGAACTGGCCGAGGAGCTCGGCATCAGCGGGACGGACCTGGTCAAGCTGCCGGAGGGCGATTACGCCGACGAGTCCACGAACTACCACGCGTACCTGTACACGTGCGTCTGGGACGGCCCGGTGACCCACCAGCCCGAGGAGGTCTCCTGGGGCGCGTGGATGTCCCCGGAGGAGCTCGTACGGCGCCTGGACGAGTGGCCGTTCGTCCCGGACACGACGGCGCTGCTGGGCCCGTACGTCCGGAGCCTCGTGGACGCGCCCTCAGGCCCCGCCTAGCCGGCGCTGCGCCGGTTGGTCCGCCAGGCGAAGTTGATGCCCACCAGGCCGGCCCAGCTGATCAGCATGCCGGGCAGCCCGGTCATGTCGGCGGCGATGGCGGTGATCGGGATCGCGCAGGTCACCGAGACGATCGCCAGCGCCAGCCCGCCGGGATCGGACCCTTCCCGCCGCTTCAGGCCGGCCGCCTCCAGCATCTGGTCCTCCCGCCGGTGCTGGAGGTCCCGGCCGTGGCGCTGGGCGTCGCGGGCGTCGAGCTTGTCCAGGAAGCTCTCGATGATCTCGTTCTCGTACTCCGCACCCAGTTCCTGCCGCGCCTCCACCGCCGCGCGCAGGTCCTTGCGCACCTCGTCCGTCGCCATACGAGAACGGTAACCTGCAGCGGCCGGTCCGTGATCAGGGGAAACCCCGGCCGCACCCCTTTCACGGTCCGAAGACGCGAACCGCCCCCGGACACGTGGTCCGGGGGCGGTCGGCGTACGGCGGGTTACAGGTACTGACCCGTGTTCGTCGCGGTGTCGATGGAGCGGCCGGGCTCGGTGCCCTGCTTGCCGGAGATGAGCGTCCGGATGTAGACGATCCGCTCGCCCTTCTTGCCCGAGATCCGGGCCCAGTCGTCCGGGTTGGTCGTGTTCGGGAGGTCCTCGTTCTCCTTGAACTCGTCCACGCACGCCTGCAGCAGGTGCTGCACCCGCAGGCCCTTCTGGTTCTCGTCCAGGTAGGCCTTGATCGCCATCTTCTTCGCCCGGTCGACGATGTTCTGGATCATCGCACCCGAGTTGAAGTCCTTGAAGTACAGGACTTCCTTGTCGCCGTTGGCGTAGGTGACCTCGAGGAACCGGTTCTCGTCGGCCTCGGTGTACATCCGCTCGACGGTGCGCTGGATCATCCCGTTGACGCACTCGCCCCGGTCGCCGCCGAACTCGTTCAGGTCGTCGGTGTGCAACGGCAGGCTGGTGGTCAGGTACTTCGAGAAGATGTCCCGGGCCGCCTCGGCGTCCGGGCGCTCGATCTTGATCTTCACGTCCAGCCGGCCGGGCCGCAGGATGGCCGGGTCGATCATGTCCTCACGGTTCGAGGCACCGATGACCAGGACGTTCTCCAGGCCCTCGACGCCGTCGATCTCGCTCAGCAGCTGCGGGACGATGGTGTTCTCGACGTCGGAGGAGACACCGGAGCCGCGGGTGCGGAACAGCGAGTCCATCTCGTCGAAGAACACGATCACCGGCATGCCCTCGGACGCCTTCTCGCGGGCCCGCTGGAAGACCAGCCGGATGTGCCGCTCGGTCTCGCCGACATATTTGTTCAGCAGCTCCGGACCCTTGATGTTGAGGAAGAACGACTTCTGCCCCTCCACCCCGGTCTTCTCGGCCACCTTCTTGGCCAGCGAGTTCGCCACCGCCTTCGCGATCAGCGTCTTGCCACAGCCCGGCGGACCGTACAGCAGGACGCCCTTCGGCGGCTTCAGCTCGTGCTCGAGGAACAGGTCCTTGTGCAGGTACGGCAGCTCGACCGCGTCCCGGATCTGCTCGATCTGGCCGGTCAGGCCGCCGATCTGGGTGTAGTCGATGTCCGGGACCTCCTCGAGGATCAGCTCCTCGACCTCGGACTTCGGAATCTTCTCGTAGACGTACCCGGACCGGGCCTCCAGCAGCAGCGAGTCACCGGCCCGCAGGGGGATGTCGAGCAGCGGCGACGCGAGCCGCACCACCCGCTCCTCGTCCGCCTGTGCGATCACCAGCGCCCGCTCGCCGTCGGCCAGCAGCTCCTTCAGCATCACCACGTCGCCGACGACCTCGAAGTCACAGGCCTCGACCACGTTGAGTGCTTCGTTCAGCATCAGTTCCTGGCCGAGCTTCAGCGCGTCCAGGTCGACCGAAGGACTCGCCGCGACCCGCAGCTTGCGCCCACCGGTGAACACGTCCAACGTGTCGTCGTCATTGCGTCCGAGGAAGGTGCCGAAACCGGACGGCGGTTGCGCCAGCCGGTCGACCTCCTCCTTCAGGGCGATGATCTTCTCTCGCGCCTCCCGCAGCGTCTCGGCCAGCCGCTCGTTCTGAGCGGTGACACTCGCCAGCGAGGCCTGGGTTTCGGACAGCCTGCTCTCGAGCGACCGGCTGTCAGCCGGGTGCTCCAGCAACCGACGCCGCAACGCTGCGACCTCGGCTTCCAGGTAACGGACCTGGTTACGCAGCTCTGCCGCGGTAGGACTCTCGTCTCCAGCCACGATCATCACCTCACCATGTGGGGCTCGACCCTATGGACCTTACCCAGAAAACCTCACCGGGCAAGCTGAATCCCATCACGTGTCGGTTGCGGATCAGTCCGTTGCTCCCGGCATGTCTCCGGATGATTCCGCGGGTCCCTCGGCACGACGCGGTCCGGAGTAGTCGTCGCCGTACGCACCGGGGGCCGGACGGCGCTTCTTCCGGGGTGCCTGGACGCCGTGCGCCATCCTCCGCGAGGTCACCAGGAACGCCGTGTGACCCTGCATCCGGTGCCCCGGCCGGACGGCCAGACCCTCGACGTGCCAGTCGCGCACCAGCGACTCCCAGGCCCGGGGCTCGGTGAACTCGCCGTGAGCCCTCAGCGTCTCCACGACCCGGCTCAGCTGGGTCGTGGTGGCGACGTACGCACAGAACACCCCGCCGGGTGACAACGCCTCGGCGACGGCGTCGACGCACTCCCACGGCGCGAGCATGTCCAGGACGACGCGGTCCACGTCCCGCTCGTTCAGCTTCTCGACCAGGTCGCCGACCTCGAGCCGCCACGCCGGGTGCTCGCCGCCGAAGAAGCCGGTCACGTTCTTCCGCGCGACCTCGGCGAAGTCCTCGCGGCGCTCGAACGAGATCACCTGCCCGTGGATGCCGACCGCGCGCAGCAGCGCGGTGGTCAGCGCGCCGGAGCCGGCCCCGGCCTCGACCACCTTCGCGCCCGGGAAGATATCGGCCATGGTCACGATCTGCGCGGTGTCCTTCGGGTAGATCACGGCCGCGCCGCGCGGCATCGAGACCGAATAGTCGGCCATCAGCGGCCGCAGCGCGAGGTACTCGACACCGCCCCTGGACCTGATCACCACCGCGTCCGGGCCGTCGATCAGGTCGTCGTGCGCGATCCCGCCCTTGGTGGTGTGGAAGATCTTCCCGCGCTCCAGGAACACCGAGTGCCGGCGGCCCTTGGAGTCCTGAAGGGTGATCCACTCCCCCGCCTGCAACGGGCCGTGGTGGACCCCGGAATACGCCTGGTCGGGGAAGTCACGCAAGTCAGCCATAAGGCGCTCACCTTAACTTTCCGTCACCTGTACGGCGTAACCCAGGTGGCTCCAGGCTGCTCAGCGGCCCCGGAAGGTCCGCTCGATGTCAGCGGTCGCCAGCACGCCGTAGACGGACCCGCCGGCGTCGAGCACCAGGTACTCCGACGCGGGGTGCTCGCGGAGCGTCTTGAGGATCTCCTCACCGGTGTCGTTGACCCCGATGATGTGGCCCGGCCCGATCCGGGTCGCGACCTCGCTGACGTTGGTCCAGGGGCGCTGGTTCTGCGCCACCGCGGCGACCGCGGACTCCGAGACCAGCGCGTGCGGTTTGCCCTCGCCGTCGATCACCACGACCGCCCCGGCCTGCGCGTCGCTCGCCAGCCGGACCGCCTCCGAGATCGGCGTGCCGGCGTGGACGGCGATCGCGCGCCGGGCCATCGTGCGGACCTGCAGCTGCGGCAACCTGCGCTTGAGCCGGGCCTGCATCAACGACGCGGTCGACCCCATCCAGAGGAAGAACCCGACCGCGAGCGCGATCAGGAAGTCGATCATGGACGGCTGCCGTCCCCAGATCTCCTCCAGCAGGACCGGGGCCGCGAGCACCGTGATCGCGAGCAGCCGGCCGGCCCAGGCGGCCACGATGGTGCCGGTGTGCATGTTGCCGGTGACCTTCCACACCGCCGCGCGCAGCACCCAGCCGCCGTCCAGCGGGAGGCCGGGCAGCAGGTTGGTCACGCCGACGATGAGGTTGGCGACCCCGAGCTCCCAGAGGGCGACGTACGCGACGCCCTCGTCGAAGGCGCGTGAACCGAGGTACGCCGTGCCGCCGATCACCAGCGAGGCGATCGGGCCGACCACCGAGACGGCGAATTCCTCGAATGGTGACTTCCGCTCGCCCTCGATGTGCGTCCCGGCCGCGAAGAAACCGAGGTTGATCTCGGACACCCCGATGCCGAACCGCATCGCCATCAGCGCGTGCGCCAGTTCGTGCACCAGGATCGACACCGTGAACGCGACCACGAACGCGAAGGCGGCCAGGTAGCGCCAGCTGCCCAGGCCGGGGAACTGCTGCCCGATGATCGCGGCGAACCCGATCGCCAGCAGCATCGCCACCGGCAGCCAGGTGAACCGCATCGTGAGCCGGATCCCGCGGACACGACCGAGAACCCAGGTACCGGGCGGCGGTGGGCCGGCCGACTGGGCGGGGCTCTGAGGATCACGCGGTTCTGGCATCGCCCCAACGCTACTTGCCCGATGGTAGCTCCGTGCTACCTACCCGGGTCACACGCCGACGGCGAGCGTCGCGAGGTACCCGCTGCCGACGTCGCCGGTCACCGTGGCGAGCTGGTGAACCCCGTCGTCCTCGCCGAACACGTTGTCGTCCTCGAGCGACGTCCGCTCCAGGTTCCGCGCGCTGCCGTCGTATCCGTCGGTGGCGTAGACGGTGTCGCAGACGTCCTTCGGGAACGCGAGCTGCGAGGTCGCGCTGATCTTCCCGGCGGCGGTGGCCTCGGACAGGCTCGAGTACACCTCGAAGTGGATGTGCGGCCAACGGCCCGGGTAGGCGGCCGGGAAGATCGAGGTGAAGGTGACCTTGCCGTTCGCGTCCGCCGCCTGGACGCCGCGCAGGTAGTTCTCCTCGGTGGCGCCGTCGGAGTAGAGCGAGTAGCGGCCCTGCGCGTCGCAGTGCCACAGGTACACGGCCGCACCCGGGAGCACTGTGTCCTTGGCGGCGTCCAGGACGGTCAGCTCGACGGTCAGGGGTACGCCGGTGGCGACGCCGGACGCGGATCCGAAAGACCTGGTGATGTCCTTGCGGACGATGCCGGACTCGGTCAGCACGTTCGGGCCGTTGGAGCCGTCGCCGGGGTACGGGCCGGCCGTCTCCTCCGGGATCTCGTCGACGGTGGTGCCGGTCGTCGTACTGGCCGAGGGGGTGCCGGTCGAGGGAGTGCCGGTGGTCGTGGTGGCGGACGGTGTCGTGGAGGTCTGGCCGGTGGTGGCCGAATCGGTCGGCTGATCGGGCGAGCAGCCGGCGACCGCGACGAGGCCGGCGCCGGCGAACAGGCCGAGGAGGCGCCGGCGCTGCAGCGTCCGCAGGTCGTGGTCGAGGCCCAGGTCGTGTTCGCGGGGTGGTTTGGGTGGTGGCGTCATGGCAACAGCGTGGCAAGCGAGACCGATGGTTCGCCGAAAGCCTGCTGGGAACTCGCTGGGAGGTTTTCCACAGGACCGGGGTGTGGGGCCGCGAAGTGTCGGCGGACTCGCTTAGGGTTCTGGCATGAGCCTCGCAGTCGCGGCAGATCCGCATGCGCATCCGGGAGGGGCACTGTCGCCGTCCCGGGCCGCGGATTTCATGAGCTGCCCGCTCAAGTACCGCTTCCGCGTGATCGACCGGCTGCCGGAGAAGCCGTCGGCCGCCGCCGTCCGCGGCACCGTCGTTCATGGCGTGCTGGAGCGGCTGTTCGACCTGCCGCGGGGCAAGCGGACACTCGCGCACGCGGCCGAGATGCTGGAGCCGCAGTGGCAGCAGGTGCTGGCTGCCGAGCCCGAAGTGGCCCAGCTGTTCGCCGAGGACGCGAGTGGTGAGGAGCTGGCCGCCTGGCTGGCCGAGGCGCACCAGTTGCTCGGCAAGTACTTCACCTTGGAGGACCCGAACGCCCTGGAGCCGGCCGAGCGGGAGTTGTACGTCGAGACCGAGCTCGAGTCGGGTCTGGTGCTGCGCGGGTACGTCGACCGCCTCGACGTCGCGCCGACCGGCGAGATCCGCGTGGTCGACTACAAGACCGGTCGCTCGCCCTCGGAGTTCTTCGAGGCGAAGGCGTTGTTCCAGATGAAGTTCTACGCGCTCGTGCTGTGGCGGCTGCGCGGCGTCGTACCGGCGATGCTCCAACTGGTGTACCTCGGCAACGGCGAGATCGTCCGTTACGTCCCGGACGAGGCCGATCTGCGCGCTTGTGAACGCAAGGTGTCCGCGCTGTGGATGGCGATCACGCGGGCGCTCGAGTCAGGTGACTGGCGTCCCAGCCCGGGTCCGCTGTGCGAGTGGTGCGACCACAAGGCTCTGTGCCCGGCGTGGGGTGGCACGCCTCCGCCGCTGCCGAGCCGCTCAGTGGAGGAGGTCGCCGCCGAGTCCGCCGGGGTGGATCTCGTCAGCGTCGACGGCTGACCCACGCGCGTCGGCGCGGGAGTTCGTCTTGCGGAGGGCCGCTGTGGTGGGCTTGTACAGGATGTGGTGGGCTGACATCGGTTATTTCCTGTGCGCTCCCTCCATAAGTTGTGTCAGGCACCACTGAGGGGCTGGATGGCGGCTGGTTGGCGGCTGGTTGGCGGCTGGTTGGCGGCGGTCCGCGGCCGGGTGGGGGGCGCGAAGGAACCTCGGGTGGATAGCGTTCGTCGCATGAGCGTGGCGGTTCGGGGTTCGGGGTTGTGGAAGCGGTACGGCAGCGGTCAGACGCAGGTGGATGCGCTCGCCGACGTGACGGCCGAGTTCGGGCAGGGGCGGTTCACCGCGATCATGGGGCCGTCGGGGTCCGGGAAGTCGACGCTGCTGCACTGTCTGGCCGGGCTGGACAAGCCGACCGCGGGGCAGGTGTTCGTCGGGGACCTCGACATCACCCGGCTGCCGGAGAAGCAGCTGACGCATCTGCGTCGCGACCGGATCGGGTTCGTGTTCCAGGCGTTCAATCTGGTTCCGACGCTGACCGCGCTGGAGAACATCACACTGCCGCTCGACCTGGCCGGCCGGAAGTTCGATCAGGAGTGGCTCGACACCGTCATCGACACCATCGGCCTGAAGGACCGCCTCGGTCACAAGCCGTCGGAGCTCTCCGGCGGACAGCAGCAGCGGGTCGCCTGCGCCCGCGCGCTCGCGGCCCGGCCGGATGTGGTGTTCGCCGACGAGCCCACCGGCAACCTGGACTCGCGGTCGTCCGCCGACGTCCTCGCCTTCCTGCACCGTTCCGTCCGGGACTTCGGCCAGACCGTCGTCATGGTCACGCACGACCCGACCGCCGCGTCGTACGCCGATCGCGTGCTGTTCCTCGCCGACGGTGAGCTGCGGTCGGAGTTGCTCGACCCGACGGCCGAGAGCGTGCTCGACACGATGAAGCAGCTCGACGCGACCGCCGCTGCGGCCGGCTGATGGTGCGGCTCGGTCTCCGGTCGGTCCTTGCGCACCGGTCGCGGTTCGTCCTCTGCACGGTCGCGGTGCTGCTCGGGACCGCCTTCGTCGGCGGCGCGATGGTGTTCACCGACACGCTGTCGGCCGCGCTGAAGAAGAACTTCTCCGGCAGTACCGCGGACATCACCGTCACCCCGGTCGACCCGGTCGGGGTCCGCACCGGCCGGCCGGCGACCTTGACGTCCGACACGGTCCAGCGCATCGCCGCCGTACCGGGTGTGGCCGGAGCCAACCCGGAGTTGCTGGTCCGCGACGTCCAGATCCTCGGCGCCGACGGGAAGCCGACCGAGACGTACGGCCTGCCGACGTACGGCGGCGCGTGGCCGCGGGACGCCGCGACGGCGCCGTTCCGGGTGCTCGACGGGAGGCCGCCGTGGGGCGGGTCCCAGCTCGCCCTCGACCAGTCGACCGCATCCCGTGAGGGGTACGTAGTCGGCGACCAGGTCCGCGTGGTCACCGGAACGGAGGCCGTCACCGCCGAGCTGACCGCGATCACCAGCCCGCCCTTGTCCGGGCCCGCGGCCGGTGCGCCGCTGGTCACCTTCGACCCGGCGACCGCCCAGTTGCTGCTCCTGGGCGAACCGGGCTGGACCTCGGTCGGCGTGGCCGTCACCGCCGGATCGGACCCGGCCACCGTCAGCCAGGCGATCACCAAGTCGCTCGGTGACAACGTGCAGGTGCGCACCGCGGATCAGGTCGCGGCCGCCGGCGAGAACGCGCTCGACGACGCGTTCGGCGGCTACAGCGCGGTTCTGGTCCTGTTCGCCGGGCTCGCGCTGTTCGTCGGCGCGTTCCTGATCGTCAACACGTTCGCGATGCTGGTCGTGCAGCGGTCCCGCGAGCTCGCCATGCTCAGGGCGATCGGCGCCTCCCGCGGGCAGGTCACCGCCTCGGTCCTCGTCGAGGGCCTGGTGATCGGCGCGATCGGCTCGACGCTCGGTCTGCTCCTCGGCATCGGCGTGGCCGCGGGCATCCGGTTCGGCTATCGCCGGCTCGACCTGTCGATCCCCGACGTTGCGCTGCAGGTTCATCCGGGGACGGTCGTCGCGTGTTATCTCGTCGGCATCGTCGTCACGGTCGCGGCGGCGTACCCGGCGGCCCGCCGTGCCGGGAGGTTCCCGCCGATGGCCGCGCTCCGCGACGAGGTCGCGCTGCCCGAACGGTCGTTGCTTTTCCGGCTGGCCATCGGTGGGTTCATGCTGCTCATGGCGGTCGTGCTCTACCTGATCGGTGTGCGGGCCCGCGGTCTGACCGGTGCCGTCCTGCTCGCGTTCGCCGCCGCGATCACGCTGCTCGGCGTCGTGATGACCAGTCCGCTCGTCAGCCGGTACGCCGTTCGCGCCCTGATGTGGCCGTTCGGCCGCGAGGCGCCCGTCATCCTCGGTCGCCGCAACGCCGAGCGGAACCCACGCCGTACGTCGGCGACCGCGTCGGCGCTGATGATCGCGGTCGCCCTGATCAGTGGCCTGCTGGTGATCGCCGCCTCGGCCAAGGCGTCCATCGAGCGGGACATCACCGACGCGATCGGTACGTCGGAACTCGTCGTCAGCTCGGACGACCCGGCCACGTTCAGCCCGGCGGTCGCCGACCGGATCGGGAAGGTCGCCGGAGTCGAATCGGTCCACCGGGTCCGCCAGCAGCAGGGCAAGGCCGGCGATCGCACGGTCCAGGTCAGCGGAGTCAGCGACGGCACCCTCGACGGCCCGATCACCGCGAAGCTCGACGCCGGCTCCCTCGACGGACTCGGCGGCGGCCAGGCCCTTGTCCCCCGCACCCTGGCCAAGACGCTGGACCTGTCGACGGGTGAGACGTTCGACCTGACGACGAACACCGGCCGGCACGGGCTCACGGTGGCCGGCATCCTGGCCCCGAACCGCCAGCTCAACGCGATCGTCGTCTCGCTGCCGACGTACGCGTCGATCGGTGGCGCGACGACCGACTCGGTGCTGTACGTCGACGCCGCGCCCGGAGCCTCCCCGGCCGGGGCGATCCGCGCGGAGCTGAAGGACTATCCGACGATCCAGGTCCGGGACCAGCAGGCGTACGTCGCCAGTGCCCGGGGCCCGGTGAACGTCGCGCTGGGCGTGATCGGGATGCTGCTGGGACTGGCGATCCTGATCGCGATCCTCGGCATCGTGAACACGCTCGCACTCGGGGTGGTCGAACGCACCCGCGAGATCGGCCTGCTGCGCGCGATCGGGATGGACCGGCCGCAGTTGCGCCGGATGCTGCGGGTCGAGTCGATCGCGATCTGTCTGCTCGGCGCGCTGCTCGGGCTGGCGATCGGCGTCGTCTTCGCGGCGTCGGTACAGCGGGTCATGGTCGATGACGGGCTGAGTGTGCTGGACGTCCCGGTGCCGCAACTGCTGGTCGCCGTACTGCTGGCGGGGGCCGTGGGGGTGCTGGCCGCGCTCTGGCCGTCACGCCGGGCCGCGCGCCTCGATGTGTTGCGAGCGATCGCCACGGAGTAAGGCCTGCACCGAACTGGAGCAATGCGGACGAATCACCGATAACCTGCCGGTGTGCCGGGCACTGTGCAGTCCATCGAGCGGGCTGCCGCTGTGCTGCGACTGCTTGCGGCCGCACCCGACGGGCTCGGGGTCGCCGACCTCGGCAACGCGCTCGGGCTGGCGAAGACGACCGTGCACGGGATTCTCCGGACCCTGCACCAGGTCGGGTTCGTCGAGCAGGACCACAGCGGCGCGCACTACCACTTGAGCGACGCCTTCGGCCGGCTCGGCGAGACCTACCTGGATTCGAACGAGCTGCGCAGCCGCGCGATCAACTGGGCCGACTCGCTCGCCTCCCGCAGCGGCGAGGTCGTCCGCGTCGGCCGCCTGGTCGAGGGCAAACTGGTCGTCGTCCACCACGTCTTCCGGCCCGACGACAGCGATCAGGACCTCGACGTCGGTACGACGCTGCCGCCGCACGCCTGCGCGCTCGGGAAGGCCGTACTGGCGTTCGACACCAGCGGCGCCGCCCGCCCGGCGAAGCTCGAGGCCTACACCACCCGCACGATCGTCGACCCGGCCCGGCTGGCCGACGAGCTCGCCGCGGTCCGAACCAAGGGCTGGGCCGGTGAGTGCGAGGAGTACATCGTCGAGATGGCCAGTATCGCGGCGCCGATCCGGGGGCTCGGCGGACTCGTGGTCGGGGCGGTCGGGATGACCGGCCGGATCGAGCGCATCTGCGACAGCCGGCTGCGGCACCGTCCGGACCTGATCAGCATGGTCCGGGCCACCGCCGAGGCCATCGGCCGGGACCTGCGGGAGGACAGCTGATGCTTCGACGGGGGTGGCGGCATGGCTGAGCAGTACGTGGCGGCAGTCGACCAGGGGACGAACTCGTCCCGGTGCATTCTGTTCGACCGCCGCGGCCGGCTGGTCTCGGTCGCGCAGCGGGAGCACCGGCAGCTGTTCCCGCGGCCGGGCTGGGTCGAGCA
This sequence comes from Kribbella turkmenica, assembly GCF_004348725.1. Lineage (GTDB taxonomy): Bacteria > Actinomycetota > Actinomycetes > Propionibacteriales > Kribbellaceae > Kribbella > Kribbella turkmenica. Next base: position 19,280 of record NZ_SMKR01000027.1, on the reverse strand, counting down.
CGACGCGACCGAGATCTGGCGGAACGTGACCAGGGTGGTCCCGGCCGCCGTCCGGCAGATCGGCGCGGAGCCGTCCCAGATCGTTGCCATCGGCATCGCGAACCAGCGGGAGACCAGCCTGCTCTGGGACCGCTGGACCGGACAGCCGATCGGCCACGCGGTGGTCTGGCAGGACACCCGGACCGACCGCCTCGTCAGCGAGCTCGCCGGCGACCAGGGCCCGGACCGGTTCGCGGACCTGTGCGGTCTTCCGCTGACGACGTACTTCTCGGCGCCGAGGATCCGCTGGATGCTGGACCACACCACCGGGCTGCGGCAGCGGGCCGAGCGCGGTGAGGTGCTGTTCGGCACGATGGAGAGCTGGCTGATCTGGAACTTCACCGGCGGGGTGAACGGCGGCCTGCACGTCACCGACGTGACGAACGCCAGCCGGACGATGCTGATGAACATCGAGACCCTGCAGTGGGACGACACGCTGCTGGAGGCGTTCGACGTGCCGCGGGTGATCCTGCCGGAGATCCGGCCGTCGTCGGGAGTGTTCGGCCTGGCGACCGAGGTCCTGCCCGGGGTCCGGATCGGGGCCGCGCTCGGCGATCAGCAGGCCGCGCTGTTCGGTCAGACCTGCTTCAGTGCGGGCGAGGCGAAGTGCACGTACGGCACCGGCTCGTTCCTGCTGCTGCACACCGGGCAGGAGATCGTCCGGTCCAAGCACGGCATGCTGACCACCGTCGCCTACCAGATCGGCACCGAACCGGCATCGTACGCGCTCGAAGGCTCGATGGCGGTGACCGGGTCCCTGGTGCAGTGGTTCCGCGACGGGCTCGGGCTCATCCACACCGCGGCCGAGATCGAGACGCTCGCCCGGACCGTCGAGGACAACGGCGGGGCGTACATCGTGCCGGCCTTCTCCGGCCTGTTCGCGCCGCACTGGCGCAGCGAGGCACGCGGCGTGATCGCCGGACTCACCGGCTACATCACCAAGGGCCACCTGGCCCGGGCAGTGCTGGAAGCAACTGGTTTCCAGACGCTTGAGGTGGTCGACGCGATGAATGCCGACTCCGGTATCGCGCTGACCGCGCTGAAGGTCGACGGCGGCATGACGGCGAACAATCTGCTGATGCAGTTCCTCGCCGATCTGCTGGACGTCCGGGTGGTGCGGCCGATGGTGACCGAGACGGTCTCGCTCGGCGCGGCGTACGGCGCCGGGCTGGCCGTCGGCTACTGGCCCGACCTGGAAGGGCTCCGGAGCAACTGGCACCGGGCCGGCCAGTGGCTGCCGCACATGGACCCGGCCCGGCGGGCGACGGAGTACGAGAACTGGAAGGCCGCTGTCCAGCGCACCTTCAACTGGATCCGGCCGGAGTAGCCGGCGCCGGTCCTCACTGCGCGGCCGACGCGGTTCGCAGGCGTCCTCGCAGCAACTGGACGCTGACGACGATCGTCCACAGCCAGTACGCCGCGTACGGGATCAACCAGATCGGAGTCGTCCAGAACGCCCGGCCCGCGAGGAAACCGGCGGCTGCCGCCAGCGCGACCCAGCCGAGCCAGGCCGGCAACGCCCGGGTGGAAAGGATGATCCAGCCGGCCGCGACCAGGAAACTCGCCAGCGCGAGCCACGCGTTCGCGAAGCCCAGGTTGCCGTTGTCGTAGGCCAGCCGGGCGAGCTGCGGATCCACCCCCTCGTCGGCCCGGAACCCGGCGAGATCCCAGCCCGGCCGCATCACCAGGACGACGTAGACGAGCCCCGACCCGAGTGCCACCACCGACCGCCAGGGCGGCATCCCTTCGGCCGACCGGAGCACCACCCAGAACCCGGCGAAGAACCACAACAGCGCCAGTACGGCGATCAGCCCGAGGAACGAGCCGATCGGGTAGAGCGTGTCGTTGCGGGTCTCGAAGAAGCCGAGGATCTCCTGGCCCGGTGCGTCGAACGCCGGCTCGCCTCCACCGGCCTGCACCAGGGCCTGGCTGACGGCCACCAGCACGAACCCGGCCAGCCCGGCGACCCCGGTGGTGACGGACATCGTCCGCCACTGCCTACCCGGTGCGTCCAGCCCCGTTTCGACCATCGGCCCTCCCCCGGTTCACCTCGAGTAAGCCACGGGAGGGCGGACCCGTCCAGGGGTCGAACCCGGCTCAGGCCGGGGACACGATGTCCGGGGCCTCCAGGCGGACCTTGTCGGCGGACTCGTCGTCCGGCTGCTCCTGGGAGTCGCGCTCGGACTGGACCCGGCGCAGGTAGAACGACACCTCGCGCTCGATCGTTGCCTCGTCCCAACCGAGGATCGGGGCCACCAGCCGGGCCGCGGCCTCGGCGGCGCCGACCCCGCGATCCCAGGCCTCGATGGAGATCCGGGTCCGCCGGGCCAGGATGTCGTCGAGGTGACGGGCGCCCTCGGCCTTGGCGCCGTACACGATCTCGGCCTTCAGGTAGTCCTGCGTGCCGGGCAGTTGCTCACCGAGCGACGGGTCCTCCGCGACCAGTTCGAGAACCTCCTCGATCAGGGCGCCGTACCGGTTCAGCAGGTGCTCGATCCGGGCGACGTGCAGGCCGGAGCGCCGGGCGATCAGGTGCCGCTGGTTCCACAGCGCGTGGTAGCCGTCGGCGCCGACCAGCGGGATGTTCTTGGTGGTGCACTTCGGCACCCGCCCGTCGAGGGCGTTCGCGACCGCGTCGATCGCGTCCTTGGCCATCACCCGGTAGGTCGTGTACTTGCCGCCGGCGACCACCACGAGACCCGGCGCGGCGTGCGCGACCACGTGCTCGCGGGACAGCTTCGACGTACTCTCCGACTCACCGGCCAGCAGCGGCCGGAGGCCGGCGTAGACGCCCTCGACGTCCTCGCGGGTCAGCGGCGTGTTCAGGACGGCGTTCACGTGGTCGAGCAGGTACTCGATGTCCTTGCTGGTCGCGGCCGGGTGCGCCTTGTCCAGGTTCCACTCGGTGTCCGTGGTGCCGATCAGCCAGTGCCGGCCCCACGGGATGACGAACAGCACGGACTTCTCGGTCCGCAGGATCATCCCGGTGCTGGACTGGATCCGGTCCTTCGGCACCACCAGGTGGATGCCCTTGGACGCGCGGACGTGGTACTGGCCGCGCTCGCCGACCATCGCCTGGGTGTCGTCGGTCCAGACTCCGGTCGCGTTCACGACCTGCTTGGCCCGGACCTCGAACTCGCGGCCGCTCTCCAGGTCCTTGGCCTGCACCCCGGTCACCCGCTCGCCCTGGCGGAGGAAACCGGTGACCTTCACCCGGTTCGCCACGTGCGCGCCGTACGACGCCGCCGTCCGGGCGAGCTCCATCGTGTGCCGGGCGTCGTCGACCTGGGCGTCGTAGTACTGGATCGCGCCCACCAGGGCCGACTTCTTCAGGCTCGGCATCAGCCGCATCGCGCCGCGCCGGGTCAGGTGCCGGTGGATCGGGAGTCCGGCGCCGTGCCCCGAGCTGACCGCCATGCCGTCGTACATGGCGACTCCGGCGCCGGCGTAGAACCGCTCCCACCAGCGGTGCTGGAGCGGATAGAGGAACGGCACCGGCTTCACCAGGTGCGGTGCCAGGCGTTGCAAAAGCAGCCCGCGCTCCTGCAACGCCTCGTGCACCAGCCGGAAGTCGAGCATCTCCAGGTACCGCAGGCCGCCGTGGACCAACTTGCTGGACCGGCTGGAGGTGCCGCTCGCGAAGTCGCGCGCCTCCAGCAGTCCGGTGGTCAGGCCCCGGGTCGCGGCGTCGAGGGCCGAGCCGGTGCCGACCACCCCGCCACCGATCACCAGGACGTCCAGTTCCCGGCCGTCGGCCATCGCGTCGATGGCCTCGGTCCGCGCTTGCGGTGACAGAGCCACTGCGCCCACTGTGCTGTTCCTTCCGATTGCGTTACTCGTCGTACCCGAGGGTGATCAGTCGACGTCGACCCAGTCGAGCGTCCGCTGAACGGCCTTCTGCCAGCCGGCGTACCCCTTGGCCCGGGCGTCGTCGTCCCACTGCGGCTCCCACCGCTTGTCCTCGTTCCAGTTCTGCACCAGTTCTTCCTTGTTCTTCCAGAAGCCGACGGCCAGGCCGGCCGCGTAGGCCGCCCCCAGCGCGGTGGTCTCCGCGACGACCGGCTTGCTCACCGGTACCCCGAGGATGTCCGCCTGCATCTGCATGCAGAGCTCGTTCGCGGTCACCCCGCCGTCCACCTTCAGCACGTCGAGTTTGACGCCGGAGTCCTTCTCCATCGCGTCGGCGACGTCCCTGCTCTGGTAGCAGATCGCTTCCAGTGTTGCTCGCGCCAGGTGAGCGTTGGTGTTGAACCGCGACAGCCCGACGATCGCGCCCCGGGCGTCCGAGCGCCAGTACGGCGCGAACAGGCCGGAGAACGCCGGGACGAAGTACACGCCGCCGTTGTCCTGGACCTGCCGGGCCAGCGTCTCGGTCTCGCTCGCACCGGAGATGATGCCGAGCTGGTCCCGCAGCCACTGGACCGCCGACCCGGTCACCGCGATCGATCCCTCGAGCGCGTACACCGGCGCCTCGTCGCCGAACTTGTAGCACATGGTGCTGAGCAGGCCGGCCTTCGACCGGACCAGCTCGGTGCCGGTGTTCAGCAGCATGAAGTTGCCGGTGCCGTAGGTGTTCTTGGCCTCGCCCGGCTTGAAGCAGACTTGGCCGACGGTGGCCGCCTGCTGGTCACCGAGGTCACCCGTCAGCGGAACCTGGCCACCCAGCGGTCCGCTGGTCAGCGTCTCGCCGTACGTGTTCGGGTCTGACGACGGCCGGATCTCGGGCAGCATCTGCCGTGGGATGTCGAAGAACGAGATCAGTTCGTCGTCCCAGTCGAGCGTCTCCAGGTTCATCAGCATGGTCCGGCTGGCGTTCGTCACGTCAGTGATGTGCGAGCCACCGTCCGTACCGCCCGTGAGGTTCCACAGCAGCCAGGTGTCGGTGTTGCCGAAGACGGCGTCACCGGCCTCGGCGGCTTCGCGGACCCCGTCGACGTTCTCGAGGATCCACTGGATTTTGCCCGCGGAGAAGTACGTCGCGGGCGGCAGACCGGCCTTCTGCCGGATCACGTCGCCCTTGCCCTCGCGTTCGAGCGCGGAGGCGATCCGGTCCGTGCGGGTGTCCTGCCAGACGATCGCGTTGTAGAACGGGCGCCCGGTCTTGCGGTTCCAGACCACGGCCGTCTCACGCTGGTTGGTAATGCCGAGCGCCGCCAGGTCGCTCGCATGCAAACCCTGCGCGTTCATCGCGGTCCGGATGACCGAGCTGGTCCGCTCCCAGATCTCCACCGGGTTGTGCTCGACCCAGCCGGCCTGCGGAAGGATCTGCTTGTGCTCCAGCTGGTGGATGCCCACCTCGTTGCCGGAGTGGTCGAAGATCATGAAGCGGGTGCTCGTGGTGCCCTGGTCGACGGCGCCGACGAAGTCAGCCATGGGAAGTCCTCTCCTGCTGCAGGGTTGTCATTACGTGGTCTCCTCAGGGACCCGGCCCGGCTCGGTCTCGTCTTCGGCGATCGGCAGGAACCGGCCGATCAGCAGCTCGTAGAGTCCGGCCCCGATCAGGCCGCCGATGAGGGGACCCAGGATCGGCACCCAGAAGTACAGATCGCCGAACTGATCTCGGAACGCCGTGTCGTAGCCGGTGATGAACGAGGCGAGCCGCGGTCCGAAGTCACGAGCGGGATTGATGGCGTAGCCGGCGTTGGTGCCCCAGGCCATGCCGATGGCGACGACGATCAGGCCGATGATGAACGGCGCCATGTTCATGCCTGGCGACGTGTTTCGCATGTCGACGACCGCCAGCACGAGGAAGAGCAGCAGCGCGGTGCCGATGAGCTGGTCACGGAAGCCGCCCCACATCCCGACCCCGATGTCGACACCGTTGCCCGGCAGGGTCGAGAAGACGCCCTGGCTCTTGATGGTCAGACCGGGATCGACCTTGTTCAGCCCCTCGCTGTAGTTCCACCGGACCAGCAGCGCGGCCACGAAGGCGCCGAGGAACTGCGCCACCGAGTACGGCACCACCTTTTTCCAGGAGAAGCCACGGAAGACCGCCATCGCGAGCGTGACGGCAGGGTTGATGTGCGCGCCGGTCATCCTGCCTGCCGTGTAGACGCCGAGCACGACGCCGAGACCCCAGGCCCACGCGATGGAGTCGTGGTCACCGAGCGCACCGTCGTACGCACCGGCGCCGACCACCACCTGCGCAACGACGCCGACACCGAACATGATGAGAATGAAGGTGCCCGCGAACTCGGCCGCCAACTCACCGAGCAAAGTCTTCGACTTGACCGCTTCGGTCGTTGCCATCTGCTGACCTCCCTTCCAATGCCGTGACGACCACGGCTGGCTGGAATCTAGGAGCGATCGCGAGGCGGCACAACGCTCGCCGTTCGACATTGTCGAACGACGGGCCGCGCCGCCCGGAGCGGTGCGGGGTTCCTGGTCGGCGGAGTCAGCCGGCCGGGTTCTGCTTGCTGGTGGCCGGGTCTTCCTTGGCCGCTGCCTGCGCGGTGGCCTCCTGCTCCGGGGTGGCGTTCTCCGGGAAGTGGCAGGCGCTGCGGTGGCCGGGGGCCAGTTCGACCAGCGGTGGCTCGATCGTCTTGCAGATCTCCTGCGCCTTCCAGCAGCGGGTGTGGAAGCGGCAGGCGGGAGGTGGGTTGATCGGGCTGGGGACGTCGCCCTGGAGGCGGATGCGGTCCTGCTTGGCCTTGCGCTTGGTGTCCGGGATCGGGACCGCCGAGAGCAGCGCGACCGTGTAGGGATGCATCGGCTTCTCGTAGAGGGAGACCCGGTCGGCGAGCTCGACGATCTTGCCGAGGTACATCACCGCGACCCGGTCCGACACGTGCCGGACGACGGACAGGTCGTGGGCGATCATCACATACGTCAGGTCGAACTCGCTCTGCAGATCCTCGAGCAGGTTCACCACCTGTGCCTGGATCGACACGTCGAGCGCGGACACCGGCTCGTCGGCGACGATCAGCTTCGGGCGGAGGGCGAGCGTCCGGGCGATGCCGATGCGCTGGCGCTGTCCGCCGGAGAACTCGTGCGGGTAGCGGTTGTAGTGCTCCGGGCTCAGGCCGACCAGCTCGAGCAGCTCCTGCACGGCCTTCTTCGTGCCCTGCTCGGTCTTCACGTTCTGCAGCTTGTACGGCGCCCCGACGATCTTGCCGACCGTGTGCCGAGGGTTCAGCGAGCCGTACGGGTCCTGGAAGATCATCTGGACGTCGCGTCGCAGCGGGCGCATCTTGCCCTCGCTGAGGTGGCTGATGTCCTTGCCCTCGAAGACGATCCGGCCCGACGTCGGCTCCAGCAGCCGGGTCAGCAGCCGGCCGGTGGTGGTCTTGCCGCAGCCGGACTCCCCCACCAGCGACAGGGTCTCGCCGCGGGTCACGTTGAAGGTCAGCCCGTCGACCGCCTGCACGGCGCCGGTCTGGCGCTGCAGCAGGCCCTTGCGGATCGGGAAGTGTTTCACCAGGCCCTCGACGGACAGCAGTTCCTCGCCGATCTTCGGCTCGATCACGCCCGGGACGCCGGTGGATTCGGTGTTCGCAGTGGTCACAGTCGTCGTCCCGTCACAGCTTCGGCTTGATGTCGGTCTCCCAGGCTTTCGTGCGCTCTTGCGGGGAGAGGTGGCACGCGACCAGGTGGCCGCCGCCGATGTCGAGCAGTTCGGGCCGCTCGGTCTCGCTGGCGCCGCCGTTCAGGTGGGCGTAGTTGCACCGCGGGTTGAACGCACAGCCCTGCGGCACGTTGATCAGGCTGGGCGGCGCGCCCTTGATCGGGATCAGCCGTTCGCTGCGCTCCCGGTCGATCCGCGGCATCGAGCCGAGCAGACCCCAGGTGTACGGGTGCTGCGGCCGGTCGAAGATGTCCTCGGCGCTGCTGTACTCGATCGCCCGGCCGGCGTACATCACCTGGATCTCGTCGGCCAGTTCGGCGACCACGCCGAGGTCGTGGGTGATGATGATGACGGCGGAGTTGAACTCGCGCTGCAGGTCCCGGATCAGGTCCAGGATCTGCGCCTGCACGGTCACGTCGAGCGCGGTCGTCGGCTCGTCCGCGATCAGCAGGTCGGGGTCGCAGGACAGCGCCATCGCGATCATCGCGCGCTGTCGCATGCCGCCGGAGAACTGGTGCGGGTAGGCGTCCACGCGCTTGTCCGGCTGCGGGATGCCGACCCGGTCGAGCATCTCGATCGCGTGCTTGCGGGCGACCTGCTTGCTCACGTCGTTGTGCACCCGGTACGCCTCGACGATCTGGTGACCGACGGTGTAGAAGGGGTGCATCGCGGACAGCGGGTCCTGGAAGATCATCGCCATCCGCTTGCCGCGCAGCCGGCGGACCTCCTCGCGGCTGGACGAGATCAGGTCCTGCCCGTCGAGGAAGATCTCCCCGCTGATCCGCGCGACGCCCGGCTTGTGCAGCCCCATGATCGACAGGCTGGTCACGCTCTTGCCGGAGCCGGACTCCCCCACGATGCCGAGGGTCCTGCCGCGCTCGAGCTTGAACGAGATGCCGTCGACGGACTTCACCACGCCGTCGTCGGTCGGGAAGTGGACCTTGAGGTCGCGGACGTCGAGGAACGCCTCGCCACGATCGATCCGCTGGACGGTGTCCTGCGCAGAGACTTGGGGTTCGGTCACGAGATCCGCACTCTCGGGTCGACGACGGCGTACAGGAGATCGACGATGAGGTTCGCCAGCACGATGAAGAAGGCGGCGATGAGGGTCACGCCGAGCACCTTGGGCAGGTCGTTGGCCCGCAGCGCGATGACGGCGTACTGGCCGAGGCCGGGCAGCGAGAACGTCGTCTCGGTCAGGATCGCGCCGCCGAGCAGCAGCCCGAGATCGAGACCGAAGATGGTCAGGATGGGCGTCAGCGCGGACCGCAGGCCGTGTTTCATCACCACGGCCCGCTCGGTCAGGCCCTTGGCCCGGGCGGTACGGACGAAGTCCTCGTTCATCGTCTCCAGCATGCCTGCCCGGGTGAGCCGGGCGTACGCCGCGGCGTACAGGAACGCGAGGGTCACCCAGGGCAGGATCAGGTCGTACGCCCACCACGCCGGGTTCGACGCGTCCATCGGGTTCGTGCCGCCCTGGGCGGTCCAGCCGAGGCCGTAGCTGAAGATCGACAGCGACAGCAGGCCGGTGAAGAAGATCGGCAGCGACACGCCCGCCAGCGCCACCGACATGAGTGATCGGTCCAGCACGGACCCGCGTCTGAGGGCGGAGACGATGCCGGTGCCGACGCCGGTCACCAGCCAGATGAACGCCGCGCCGGCCGCGAGCGACGCGGTCACCGGTAGTCGGTCGACCAGGTCGGGCCAGACCGGCTGCTGGGTCAGGAACGAGTATCCGAAGCACGGCGCCGGGCAGTGCTCGGTCGCCGGGCCGTAGTTGTACTCCTGACCGACGAACAGGCCTTTCACGAAGCGGCCGTACTGCACGTAGAGAGGGTCGGTGAAGCCGAGCTTGACTGCGGTCTCGTGGATCTGCTCCTGCCCGGCGCTCTTGCCGACGTAGCGCGAGGCCAGGTCGTCGGCGGACGCACCGCCGAGCTTGGGAACCAGGAAGAAGATCGAGAACGTGACGGCCGTGACGATGAAGAGCAGGACCACTGCTCCGATCACCCGGCGGACCAGATATGCGAACACCGTACTCGGCGGTGGTGGCCGGTGATCCTCAGATCACCGGCCACCGTCAGCCTTCACCTACCTCTGCTGGCGATTCGAGTTGGTCAGGGACAGCGGTGACTACTTCAGGCCGATGCCGGCGTAGTCGTACATGTTCTGGCTGTCGCTGACGTACACGTTGGCCAGCGTGTCCGGCCGGTACAGCAGGCCCTTGGCCCAGATGCCCGGCAGAACGGCGGCCTGCTCCATGACCAACTTGTCGACGTCGACCCAGATCTTCTCGCGCTTGGCCTTGTCGGTCTCCTTGAGCGCCTGGTCGATCAGCTGGTCGACCTCGGGGATCCGGATACCGAGGTTGGTGTTACCACCGGTCGCCCGGATGACCCGGCTGTCGACGATCTGGCTCAGGAAGCCGAAGCCGTCCGGCCAGTCCGCACCCCAGCTGTAGACGATCAGGCCGAGGTTGTTGGCCTTCGCGTAGTCCGGCTTGCCGGCGTACAGCTTGGTGTAGTCACCGGTCGGGAAGCCCTTCGGGGTCAGGTTGATGCCGACCCGCTTCAGCGACTGCTGCAGCGACTCCGCGACCGCCTTCTCCTTCGGCCGGTCCGCCCGGTAGGCGATGTTGGTGCTGAAACCCTGCGGCATGCCGCATGCGGTCAGCGCCTTCTTGGCCTCGTCGACGTTGCCGTTCTTGTTCTGCTCGAAGCCGTAGGTGTCGAACTTCTCCGCGCCGGTGACCAGCGGCGGCATCAGGTTGGTGGCGATGTCGCCACCGATCGGACCGCCGTACGCGCGCTGGTAGCCCTCGTGGTCGGCGGCGTGCAGGATCGCCTTGCGGCAGTCGACGTTGTCCAGCGGCTTGACCTCGCTGTTGAACACCGTGAAGTTCAGCCGCGGGGCCGGCACGTTGTCGGCCTTCGCCTTCAGCTGCGGGTTCGCCAGGATCTTGGCCTGGGTCTCCGCGAGCACACCGGTGCCGGCGATGTCGACGTCGAGGTCTCCCGCCTGCAGCCGGTTGTCGATGTCGGCGCCGTTCACGTTGTAGGCGACGGTGATCTTGTCCGGCAGCGCCTTGCGGCCCGAGTTCGGGTCGGTGGCCGGGTCGTACTGGTCGTTGCGGATCAGCGACAGGCCCTTGTTCGGGTCGTGGCTCTCGAACTTGTACGGGCCGGTCGCGATCGGGTGCAGCTGGTACTTCGCACCGGTGTCCTTCTGCTGCGGGACCGGAGCGGTCGCCGGCAGCTGGGCGAAGTAGTCGAAGCCGGAGAACGACTTGTTCAGGTTGAAGACGATGGTGTAGTCGTCCGGTGTCTGGATCGCCTTGGCGACACCGGCCAGCGTCGGGTCCTTGTAGACGCTGTAGCCCTTGGGCACGTCCAGCAGGAAGTCGTTGAAGTACGTCGGGCCGTTCGGCAGAGTGGTCTTGTCCAGCGACCGGGCGACGGCGTACTTGACGTCCTTGGCCTTGACCTCGGTGCCGTCTTCGAACTTCACGCCCTTGCGGATCTTGTAGGTCCAGGTCTTGGCGTCGTTGCTCGGCACACCGGCGGCCTCGGCGAGGTCCGGAACGACCTCCGCACCCTCCTTGCCCGGGGCCGACTTGAAGACCATCAGCGGCCGGACGTAGTTGCGCACCAGGTTCCAGGACAGGCCGTAGTAGGTGTCACCGGGGTCGGTGGAGTCCCATTTCTCGGTGATGGCCATCCGGAGCGTGCCGCCCTTTTTGTCACTGGGGCTGTAGATCCCCTTGACGGCCGCGTCGAACTCGGCCTGGGTGGTGTTCCCACCACCGCCGGACCCGCCGGAGCCTCCGCTGTCGCTGCCCCCGCAAGCCACCAGGCTCAAGGCGACGGCCGCACTGACGGCTGTTGCCGTCGTGATGCGATTCCATCTCATCTCTTGTTGCACCCCTTTTTTCGTGAGAGCCAGGCTCCCTGGTTGGAGAGAAGTCGTTATCGCGAGCGGGGGTCGAGGGCGTCCCGCAGTCCGTCGCCGAACAGGTTGAAGGCCAGCACCGTGACGAAGATGGCCAGTCCCGGCGGAACCAGGAAGAGCGGCTCGACCTGGTACCAGTTCGCGGCGGTGGACAGCATGTCGCCCCAGCTGGCGGTCGGCGGCCGGACACCGACACCGAGGTACGACAGTGCCGCCTCGAACAGCACGTTCGTCGGGATCAGCAGGGTCGCGTACACCAGGATCGGGGCGATCAGGTTCGGCAGCAGCTCGGTGAACAGGATGTACGGCCGGCGGGCGCCCAGGCTGCGGGCCGCGTCGACGAACTCCCGTTCCCGCAGCGACAGCGTCTGGCCGCGGATGATCCGGCCGATGTACGGCCAGCTGAAGAAGCCGATGATGAAGACGATCAGGGCCACCCGGAGCGCGTCACCGGTCAGCCCGAGGATCCTGTCCGGGATGGCGCCGACCAGCGCCAGCGCGAACAGCACCAGCGGGAACGCCAGGAAGATGTCCATCAAGCGGCTGATCAGGGTGTCCACCCAGCCGCCGAAGTAACCGGCGATGATGCCCATCACGGTGCCGATGACGACCGACAGCAGCGTGGCCAGGAAGGCGATCAGCAGCGAGATCCGGGCGCCGTACACGATCCGGGCGAAGATGTCGCGGCCGTTGACCGGCTCGATCCCGAACGGGTGGTCCCAGCTGATGCCGTTCCACTTCCCGATCGAGGTCTGCAGCGACGGGTCGACCAGGTCCTGGTGGAAGTCGTTCGGCGTGACCCCGACCAGCTTGCAGATCAGCGGTGCGAAGATCGCGACCAGGATCAGGAAGACGACGATGATGCCGCCGGCGATCGCCACCTTGTCGCGCTTCAGCCGCATCCAGGAGATCTGCCACAGCGAGCGGCCCTCGATCTTGCGGACGCCCTCGAGTACGGCCTCCGGCGCGGCTGCCGACGATCCCGGCTCGACCTCGAGTGGCGTGCTCACGCGATGAGTTCCCCTGTTTCGTTCGATTCGGCCAGGACGGCAACCGGTAATGGCTGCCGCCTTAACCTGCCGCCATTACACGCCGGAGTCAAACGCGAAAAGTGCTGCGTTGCCCGATCGTGATCGTCAGGAAATCGTCCCGTATCGTGGACATTCGGCAGTAAACCACGCCGTCGTACCCACGGTCGCCGACGCCCTGCGAACCGTTACTGCCATGGCATATTTGTGTCACCGCGGTGATGACAGCCGGAGCCCGGACAGGTACAGGAACGACAGCTGATTCAGCGCCGGCGCGACGTTCTCCACCTGCTTCCCGGCGACTACCGTGAGTCGTCCTTGCCAGGTTGGGATCACCGGCGCCTCCTTGGCCAGTACACCCTGTAGCTGACCCAGCAGCTTGTCGCGCTCGAGTCCGTTTTGCTCGGTCGTCTCCTGCTCGAGCAACCCGGCCGCGACCGTCGAGCGGTAGCCGTTGTTGTATATCGCACCGGCCCGGACGAACGGCGCCAAGTAGTCGTCCACGTCCGGGTAGCGCGGGATCCAGCCGCCCTGGTAGAGATCGTACGCGCCCGCCCGGGTCAGCTGCTGGTACTGCGGCCACTCCGCGCTCCGCAGGGTCACCTTGAACAGCCCCGACGCCTCGAGCTGCCGCTTCAGCTCGAGCACCTCGTTCTTCGCGCCGGTGCCGTACTGCACCGGGGTCCAGCCGACCGTCAGCGGCACCGGTACGGCGATGCCCGCCTGCCGGAGGATCGTCGCGGCCGCGATCCTGTTCGGCTCCCTGAACTCCGTCCTGAACGCGTCCACCTGTCCGCCGAAGCCGGGTGGAACGACCGAGTACAGCGGCGACACGTGGTCGCCGTACGCCTTCTTCACGATCGCGGGGCGGTCGATCAGCTGCGCGACGGCCCGGCGTACGGCGGGTTTGCGGGCGGTCAGTGTCTTCAGCTGGAAGGCGTAGAACCGGATGGCCGCGTTGTCCGACTCGACGACCTGCACCTGATCGTCGGTGCGCAGCTTGTTCATCATGCTCGGACCGAAACCGTGGAAGGCCAGGTCGGCCTTCCCGGTGGTGATCGCCTCGTACAGCGAAGTCGAGTCTTTCAGCAAAGTGATCTCGACACCGTCGTTCCGCGCGCCCCGCGGACCCTTGTACTTGTCGAAGCGCGTCAGCGTCACCGCCTGCCCGGGCCGGTACGCCGCCAGCTGGTACGGGCCGCTGCCCATCGCCTTGGTGTCGAGGAGCTTGTTCGGCGGGTAGAACTCCTGGTCCACGATCGAGCCGGCGGTCGTGGTCAGCAGGTACGGCAGCCGCGCGTCCGGGCGCTTCAGGTTGAACACCGCGGTCAGGTCGTCCGGCGTACTCACCGAGGTCAGCGAGGAGAACAGCGCGGCCGGGCTGTTGACAGTCTTCAGCCGCAGCAGCCGCTCGAAGCTGAACTTCACGTCCGACGACGTCAGCTCGTGCCCGTTCGGGAACACCAGCCCTTCCTTCAGGCTGCACGTGTACGTCGTCGGCGAGTCGAACTGACAGTCCGCGGCGTCGGGCACCGGTGTCGGCTTGCCGGGCAGGATCGTCAGCAGGGTCTGGTACAGGTTCGCCTGAACGGTCCGCGACGCGATGTCGTAGGGGCCGGCCGGATCCAGCGAGGTGATCGAGTCGGTGGTCGCGACCCGCACGGTCATCGGCTTCGGCGTCTCGCTGCCCTGGTGCGGCGTCTTGTCGTCCGGCCCGCCACAGCCGGCCAGCGCCAGTACGAGCGCGGCCGTCACCGCGACCCGGCACCACGACACGATCACCATCTCACCCTTCCCCAGCCCAAGACCCCAGTTAACTGCCCCCGAGGGCACCAAGTGACGGTAACGCGTCAGCGGAGCAAGTCGCGCAGTGACTCCGGGCTGAGCGGTTCGAGCGAGTCGACCACCAGCCGCCGCGGCGCCTCCGGGATCGTCACCCACTGCGGTACCGCGACCACGTACGCGCCCGCCGCCGTACCGGCCTCGGTGCCGGTGTTCGAGTCCTCGATCACCACGCACTGTGCCGGGTCGACTCCGAGCTTTCCGGCGGCCGTCAGGTACGGCTCGGGGTGCGGCTTGCCGTTGACCACCTCGTCACCGGCGACGATCACGTCGAACGGGTCCGGCGGCAGGTGCGTGAGCACCGCGTCGATCATCACCCGGTACGACGCCGACACCAGCGCGCACGGCACCTCCGCCTTCTTCAGCGCCTGCAGCAGCTCGACCGCGCCGGGCCGGAACTCGACCTCGCGGTGCAGCGCCTCGACCACCGCGCGGAACATCCGCTCGGCCAGTTCCTCGGACGTGATCACCCCGTCCGGGATCCGCGCCATCCACACCCGCACCGCGTCACGCAGATCACTGCCGACGAGTTGCATGCAGTCCTCGACGGTCCAGATGACGCCGAGCGAACCGAGCAGCTCGATCTGCACCTCCGCCCAGACCTTCTCGGAGTCGACCAACGTCCCGTCCATGTCCCAGAGCACCGCTTGGAGTGTCATCAGGCGGAGAAGTACTTTGCCTCGGGGTGGTGGACCACCAGCGCGTCGGTGGATTGTTCGGGGTGCAACTGCAGCTCCTCAGATAGGTGGACGCCGATCCGTTCCGGCTCGAGCAACCGCACCAGTTTCTCGCGGTCCTCCAGGTCCGGACATGCCGGGTACCCGAACGAGTACCGCGACCCCCGGTACGCCTGGTCCCGCAACATCCCGTCCAGGTCGCCGTCCTCGCCACCGAAACCGAGCTCCTCGCGGATCCGGGCATGCCAGTACTCCGCCAGCGCCTCGGTCAGCTGGACCGACAGGCCGTGCAGCTCCAGGTAGTCGCGGTAGGCGTTCCGGGCGAACAGGTCACCGGTCACCTCGGCGACCTTCGGGCCCATCGTCACCAGGTGGAACGCGACCACGTCGAGCTCACCGGACTCCTTCGGCCGGAAGAAGTCCGCCAGGCAGAGGAACCGGTCGCGCCGCTGCCGCGGGAACTCGAACCGGTGCAACTCGGTGTGCTCGGCCGGGTCCAGGACGACGAGCGCGTTCCCCTCCGAGTAGCACGGCCAGTACCCGTAGACGACGGCCGCCTCCATGATCCCCTCGGTCAGGATCCGGTCCAGCCACAGCCGCAGCCGCGGCCGGCCCTCGCTCTCGACCAGCTCGTCGTACGACGGGCCGTCGCCACCCCGCGTCCCCCGCAGTCCCCACTGGCCGAGGAACGTCGCCCGCTCGTCCAGGTAACCGGCGTACTCCGCGAGCGGGAGGCCGCGGACGATCCGCGCACCCCAGAACGGAGGCGTCGGCACTCTGTTGTCCACGGCAACATCCGACCGGGACGGCACCTCGTCGAGCGGCCGGTCGAGGACGCGGGTCCCGGACCGCACCCGGCGCTCGCGGCGCGCGGGCAGCGCGGCTCCCGGCACTCCGCGCTTGACGGCCATCGCGGCGTCCATCAGCCGCAGTCCCTCGAAGGCGTCCCGGGCGTACCGGACCTCACCCTCGAACATGGACCCGAGGTCCTGTTCGACGTACGCCCGGGTGAGCGCGGCGCCGCCGAGCAGGACCGGCCAGCGCTCGGCCAGGCCGCGCTGGTTCAGCTCCTCGAGGTTCTCCTTCATCACCACGGTCGACTTGACCAGCAGGCCGGACATGCCGATCACGTCGGCCTGGTGTTCCTCGGCCGCCTCCAGGATCGCGTTCACCGGCTGCTTGATGCCGAGGTTGACCACGCTGTAGCCGTTGTTGGTCAGGATGATGTCGACCAGGTTCTTGCCGATGTCGTGCACGTCACCCTTGACCGTGGCCAGCACGATCGTGCCCTTGCCCTCGTCGTCGGTCTTCTCGATGTGCGGTTCCAGGTAGGCCACGCAGGCCTTCATCACCTCGGCCGACTGCAGCACGAACGGCAACTGCATCTGCCCCGACCCGAACAGCTCGCCGACCACCTTCATCCCGGCGAGCAGGTCGTCGTTGATGATCTCCAGCGCGGTCTTGGTCCCCAGCGCCTCGTCCAGGTCGCCCTCGACCCCGTTGCGTTCGCCGTCGATGATCCGCTGCTTCAGCCGCTCGGTCACCGGCAGCGCGGCCAGCTCCTCCAGCTTGCTCGCCTTCAGGTCCGACGCCTTCACGTCGGCGAACAGCTCGAGCAGCCGTTGCAGCGGGTCGTACCCGTCCCGTCGCCGGTCGTGGATCAGGTCGAGCGCAGCCTCGCGCTGGTCGTCCGGGATCTTCGCGACCGGCATGATCCGGCTCGCGTGCACGATCGCCGAGTCCAGGCCGGCCTGCACACACTCGTGCAGGAACACCGAGTTCAGCACGTGCCGCGCGGCCGGGTTGAGACCGAAGGAGATGTTCGACAGCCCGAGCACGGTCTGCACGTCCGGGCGGCGCCGCTTCAGCTCCCGGATCGCCTCGATGGTCTCGATCCCGTCCCGCCGCGACTCCTCCTGCCCGGTCGCCAGCGTGAACGTCAGGCAGTCGATCAGTACGTCGTGCCCGGCGATCCCGTAGTCCCGCTCGAGCGTCTCCAGCAACCGCTCCGCGATGGCGACCTTCTTCTCCGCGGTCCGCGCCTGCCCGTCCTCGTCGATGGTCAGCGCGACGACGGCCGCGCCGTACTCCCGGGCCAGACCGGCGATCCGGGCGAACCGGGATCCCTCGCCCTCGCCGTCCTCGAAGTTCACCGAGTTCAGCGCGCAGCGGCCGCCGAGCATGTCCAGCCCGGCCTGCAGGACGGCGGGCTCGGTCGAGTCCAGCACGATCGGCAGCGTCGACGCGGTCGCCAGCCGGCCGGCGATCTCCTTCATGTCGGCGACACCGTCGCGGCCGACGTAGTCGACGCACAGGTCGAGCAGGTGCGCGCCGTCGCGGATCTGGGCGCGGGCGATCTCGACGCAGCCCTCCCAGTCCTCGGCCAGCATCGCCTCGCGGAACGCCTTCGACCCGTTCGCGTTCGTCCGCTCCCCGATCGAGAGGTACGACGTGTCCTGCCGGAACGCCACGTGCTGGTACAGGCTCGACACACCCGCCTCGGGCCGCGGCTCGCGCGGTCGCACCGCGCGGCCGCCGACCCGCTCGACCACCTGCCGCAGGTGCTCGGGCGTCGTACCGCAGCAGCCGCCGACCAGGGACAGGCCGTAGGTGTCCACGAACGTCTCGTGCGCATCGGCCAGCTCGGACGGAGTGAGCGGGTAGAACGCGCCGTCCGCGGTCAGCTGGGGCAGACCCGCGTTCGGCATGCAGGTCAAGGGGATGGTCGAGTGCTTCGAGAGGTAGCGCAGGTGCTCGCTCATCTCCTTCGGACCGGTCGCGCAGTTCAGCCCGATCAGGTCGATGCCGAGCGGTTCGAGCGCGGTCAGGGCCGCGCCGATCTCCGAACCGAGCAGCATCGTCCCGGTGGTCTCGACCGTCACCGACACGATCACCGGGATGGACGAGCCGGCCGCCGCCAGCGCCTTCCGGGCACCGATCACGCTCGCCTTGGTCTGCAGCAGGTCCTGGGTGGTCTCGACCAGGATCGCGTCCGCTCCCCCGTCGACGAGTCCGCGCGCGGTCTCGGCGTACGCCTCCCGCAAGGTCGCGAACGTGGTGTGGCCGAGGGTCGGCAGCTTCGTGCCCGGGCCGACGCTGCCGAGGACGAACCGCGGGTGGTCCGGGGTCGACGCCGCGTCGGCGGCCTGCCGGGCCAGCCGGGCACCGGCCTCGCTCAGCTCGTAGATCCGGTCGGCGATGCCGTACTCCCCCAGGTTGGCGAAGTTCGCGCCGAAGGTGTTCGTCTCGACACAGTCGACGCCGACGCCGAAATAGGCCGCGTGGATCTCGCGGACGACGTCCGGGCGGGTCAGGTTGAGGATCTCGTTGCAGCCCTCGTGGCCCTCGAACTCGTCCAGGCCGAGGTCGTAGGACTGCAGCATCGTGCCCATCGCCCCGTCGGCCACCACCACCCGCTCGGTCAGCAACTGCCGCAGGTCGGCTCTCCCCACGAGTCCTCCAAAACACCGGCACGGACATCGGTCTCACATCGTAGTCGGCCGCCGGGGTGCGTCCGCGACACTTTCCGCTGGCCGTGAAACCGGCCACACGCGGCCGTCCGAGCACGTAGGCTGGCAGTCCGGTTTCCGGCGACCACGCCGGATGGCACAGAGACGGACGACAGGGGGCCTGCGAGTGGTTGACCTCGCGAACCTGAGGGACCCGGTCGTGATCGCCGCGTTCGCCGGCTGGAACGATGCCGCCGAGGCGGCCACCGGAGCGGTCGACCACCTGATCGACGAGTGGAACGCCGAACTCGTCACCGCGATCGACCCCGAGGACTATTACGACTTCCAGGTGAACCGCCCGGAGGTCGGCTTCGACGAGGACGGCGTCCGCCGGCTGACCTGGCCGACCACCCGGATCTACCTGGCCAGGCCCGACGACACCGGCCGGGACATGCTGCTGATCCGCGGTGTCGAGCCGAACATGCGCTGGCGCGGGTTCTGCCAGGAGCTGCTGGAGGTGGTGGACGAGTCGAACGCGCAGCTCGTCGTCGTCCTCGGCGCGCTGCTCGCGGACTCCCCGCACACCCGGCCGATCCCGGTCTCGGCCACCTCGTCCGACCCGGAGCTGTCCGCGTCGTGGAGCCTGGAGCCGTCGACGTACGAGGGCCCGACCGGTATCACCGGCGTGTTCGCCGACCTGTGCGGAACCCTCGGCGTACCGGCGATGTAGTGC
>NZ_SMKR01000278.1 GCF_004348725.1 Kribbella turkmenica | reverse complement strand
GTCCCTTCTCCCCTCGTTATGCGGCGGGAGAAGGGCCAACGTCAGGGGTTATCCCCCGGTGTTGTCGGGGGCGCAGCGACGGGGCAGGGTGAGCGGCGCTGGTGTTGGTGGTGCGTGAGCTGGAAGAAGTGCTGGGGTTCAGGAGCGGGCGATGCGGCTGATCAGAGTGGTTGCCGAGAGCGACCGGGCACCCAGGGTGATGATGCTTTCGGCAACTTCGCGGTCGGTCGACACCACCACGACCGGACGGCCCGGCGGCTCGGCGCGGACCAGTTGCCTGATCACCTCGTCCGCGATCACCCCGGCGGGACTGAAGCGCACCCGCACGCCGCGCGGCGGATTCAGTTGCACCGGGCCCGAAAGCTCGGCACCGTCGAAGACGACCGTCACCTCGACCCGGCGCTGCGCCACCAGCGCTCCGAGCGCTGTGACGAGACGCTGACGCTGCGAGTGCAGCGGCGAGTTCGGCCAGACGGTCTTGGTCACGTTGTAGCCGTCGATGATCAGATGGACCTGCGGCAGCGACAGCAACTCGTCGAACAGCGCCGGATCGTCGTCCGGCGCCGTACGCCCGACCGGCGCGGCCTCGGGCTCGGTTCCGGCCACGGTGTCCGCGGGACGGAGCTCTCCCCCGGGCGGCAGCGCGAGCTCGCGGCGCAGGCCGCTTGCCGCCTCCACCAGCGTGTCCAGGAGCAGTCTGGTCCGCGTCGACGCGAGCTCGCGTTCCTGTCCCGCCGCACGACGAGCCGCGTGTTCGACCGCTTCGAGCTCGGTGATCCGGCTGCGCAGTTTGCGCAGCTCACGCTCCACCTCGGCGCGCGCGGCCTCGACCCGCTCGTCGGCCGTCTCCGCCTCGGTGGTGCGTTGCTCGAGCTCGCTCTGCAGACCGCTGATCCGCTGGCGCGCCTCGTTCAGCTTGCGCCGGAGCGTGACGTTCTCGGCCTTGAGCTCGTTGACCTGTTCGCGCAGCCGTTCGCGGACCTGCCGGGTCTCGGTCCGTGCCTGGTCGAGCTGGTCGGACAGCCGGTTGACCGCCTCCTCGGCGGCGCGCGGAGCCTCCACCGGCACCTGCGCGGCGGCCGCGGCGATGTGCTGCTCCCAGTCCTCCGGCCGGAGGAGGTAGGCCAGTGCGGCGACCTCGACCGGGTCCGCGGCCGGCACCGGGACCCCCTCGGCCACGGCGTCGCCGAGCTCCGGGTGCTCCCGCCGTACCTGGAACGCGGTCAGCCGCCGGAAGTGCTCGTCGGTCTCCAGGATCGGGCCGAGGACGGAGGCCGAGAGCTTGGCCCGCTTGGCCGGCGCGAAACTGGCGAACCGGCGCAGCGGTGCCGGGATGTCGGACGCCGGCAACTGGCCGAGTGCCTGCGCGGCGAGAGCGAGAACGCGCTGCCGGACGGGTTCGGGCAAAGAGGTAGCGGCGGAGCTCGCGGCGGTGCCTGCCTCAGTCACCGGCCCGCAGTCCGGCCCGGACGGTGGTCTGGCGCGACGGTGCGCTGGGCCAGTGATGCAGACCACAGCGGCCCGGCGCCGAAGCCGGTTTCGCGGTAGTCGCCTGTGTACGCATACAGAGAGCCTAGTCGACTCCCTTGCGTGTCACCTGCGGAATTGTCGGTGGCCCCTCTTAGCGTCGTTGCCATGACCAGCCCGGCTCCGGACCAGCTGACACCGATCCGCGGTGTCCAGCCGAGTTTCGACGACCTCGGTACGCCGCTGCGCGACGTCACGTTCTGCGTCGTCGACCTGGAGACGACCGGCGGTGCGCCGGGCGAGTCCGGCATCACCGAGATCGGTGCGGTCAAGGTGCGCGGCGGCGAGGTCGTCGGCGAGTTCCAGACGCTGGTCAACCCGTCCGACCCGATTCCGCCGTTCATCGCCGTGCTGACCGGCATCACCAACTCGATGGTTGCCTCGTCACCCCGGATCGGGTCGGTGCTGCCGGCGTTCCTGGAGTTCGCCCGGGGCTGCGTGATGGTGGCGCACAACGCGCCGTTCGACATGGGCTTCCTGAAGCACGACAGCCTGGTGCACGGGTACGACTGGCCCGACTTCGCCGTCGTCGACACCGCCCTGCTGGCCCGCCGGGTGATCACCCCCGACGAGGCGCCGAACTGCAAGCTCGGCACGCTCGCCAAGCTCTTCCGCGCCACCACGACGCCGAACCACCGCGCCCTGTCGGACGCCCGGGCGACGGTCGACGTGCTGCACGGGCTGTTCGAGCGGGTCGGCTCGCTCGGCGTGCAGACGCTGGAGGACCTGCAGACCTTCTCGGCCCGGGTCGCGCCGGCCGTGCGGGCGAAGCGGCATCTGGCCGAAACGTTGCCGCACGCACCTGGTGTGTACCTGTTCACCGACGACCGCGGCGAGGTGCTGTACGTCGGCAAGTCCAAGGACCTGCGCAACCGGGTGCGGTCGTACTTCACCGCCTCCGAGACCAGGACCAGGATCGGCGAGATGATCGGGATCGCCACCGGGGTGCGCGGGATCGAGTGCGGTACGTCACTGGAGGCCGAGGTCCGCGAGCTGCGGCTGATCGCGGAGCACAAGCCGCGGTACAACCGGCGCTCGAAGTTCCCGGAGCGGCAACACTGGCTGAAGGTCACCGTCGAACCGTTTCCCCGGTTGTCGCTGGTGAAACAGGTGCGCGACGACGACGCCGGCTACCTCGGGCCGTTCAGCTCGCGGAAGACGGCCGAGCGGGCGATGGCGGCGCTGCACGAGGCGTTCCCGATCCGGCAGTGCACGGCGCGGATGTCCCGGACACCCCAGTTGTCACCGTGCGTGCTGGCCGAGATGGGCCGGTGCGTGGCTCCGTGCGACGGACGAATCTCGACGGACTCGTACGGCGAGTTCGTCACCTCGCTGCGGACGGCGCTGACCGTGGACCCGACTCCGGTGGTCGAGGCGCTGGACCGGCGGATCGACATGCTGTCGGCGGACGAGCGGTTCGAGGA
Organism: Kribbella turkmenica; assembly: GCF_004348725.1. Classification (GTDB taxonomy): domain Bacteria; phylum Actinomycetota; class Actinomycetes; order Propionibacteriales; family Kribbellaceae; genus Kribbella; species Kribbella turkmenica. The sequence continues at coordinate 2,325 of NZ_SMKR01000278.1, read as the reverse complement.
CGCCGCCGTACACCGGGACCGGTTGAGCGCGTTCGTGCGGAGCTCGGCGCGGATGCAGCGGATGGCGTCCGTCACCGGGTGCGCGGAGATCTGCGCGGCCCGGCGGACGGACGACGGCGGGTGGGAGCTGCATGTGATCCGGCGCGGCCGGCTGGCGGCGGCCGGGATCAGCCCGCGCGGGACGGATCCGCGCAAGTACCTTGACATGCTCCGCGCCTCCGCCGAGACGGTGTTGCCCGGGATCGGGCCGGTCGCGTCCGCCTCCCCGGAGGAGATCGAACTGGTCCTGCGCTGGCTCGACCAGCCCGGGATCCGTCTGGTCGAGATGGACGGCACCTGGACCTGTCCGGTCTCCGGCGCCGGCCGCCACCTGACTCGGCTCGACAACGCCCACGCCGACGACCATCACCACCCGACCGAGCGCCGTCGCCGTCTCCGTCCCCTGGGCCCCGCGCGGGTCTAGGGTGCGTCTCCCGATTGCCTGCAGTCTCGAGTGCCGCGCAGCACGCCGGGAATCGGGAGATCTGCCTAGTCGTCGATGAACTGGTAGTTGGCGGCGATCCGGCCGTCGGGTGCCACCAGTAGAAGGTCGGTGCCGCCGGCCAGGGCGTCTCCCCCGCCGGCCGGGACCATCACCCAGCGGACCTTGACCATGTCCCGCACCACCGCCACCGCACCGTCCCGGCGGAACACATGCTGCCCGGGTGCGACGAACTCGTCGTACGCCCGCGTCACCCGGCTCATCAGCTCCCCGTGCCCCCGGGCCTCGAGAGTCGCGGTGATCCCGAGGTCCTCGGCGCGCCTCACGATCTCCTCGGGTGGATCGAGCAGGTTGACGCCGTTCTCCGTCCACAGGTCGCCGACCTCCTTGCGCCGTACTTCGGCGTCCGGCTCGTTCCATACCGCCACATAGCGATCGGCCAGTGCTTCGGCCGTCTTTGCATCCGGCAAGAGTTCCTCCTCCGACGGGGGCGACCTCTCGTGCCGCCCTGCGTCGACCATGCCGAGCACGCCTGCGGGCGGACAATTCCCGCTGGGGAATCATCGAGTCTGTCGGTGGGGTGCGTTACACAGGACGCATGCTGACCCAACCCCGTCGATCCGAGCTGTCCGCCGGTCTCCGGCTCTGGCGGCAACGCCGGCGCGTGAGTCAGCTGGAGCTCGCCGTTCGCGCCGGCACCACCCAGCGGCACGTCAGCTTCATCGAGAGCGGGCGCTCACTCCCGGGCCGCGACATGGTCATCCGGCTGGCGGAGTCGCTCCAGCTGTCGCTGCGTGACCGGAACGCGCTTCTCCTGGCGGGCGGATTCGCCCCGGCGTACGACGAGGCGCCGTACGACGATCCCGGGCTCGGGGCGATCCGCGCGGCGCTGCGGAGCATCGTCGAGGGTCATCGGCCGTACCCGGCGGTCGTCGTCAACCGGCGCGGCGAGCTCGTGCTCACCAACCGGTCCTTCGACGCGTTGACGGCCGACGTCGCGCCGTACCTGCGGGAGGTGCCGATCAACGGGCCCCGCCTGCTCCTGCACCCCGACGGCCTCGCGCCCCGGATCCTCAACTTCGACGAGTGGTCCTGGCACGTGATCGACGCCCTCACCCGCGAGGCCGCGCTGAACCCGGACCCCGGCGCCGACGCGCTGATCGAGGAGCTGACCGCCCTGGTTCCGCCCCGCCCGCCGACCGGGCCCGATCACCTCGGGTTCGCCGTGCCGCTGCGACTGCGCTCCGAGTACGGCGAGCTCCGGCTGATCACCACGCTGACCCGGTTCGGTACGGCGATCGACGTGACCGTCTCGGAACTGCGGATGGAGGCGTTCCTGCCCGCGGACGAGCCGACCGCGAAGGCGCTCCGTTCGCTCGACCCGGGTGGGTCCGGCTGACCGCCGGAACGGTTCGCCGCAATCGGTGCGTCGTACCTGGCGTGCGTCGTACCGCAGAGGCGGCGGCACTATGCTTCAGCGGGTTGAGCTGTGATTCGAGGAGAGGACGGCATGGTCACCGCGATCGTGTTCATCAAGGCCGACGTCGCGCGGATCCCGGAGGTCGCCGAGCAGGTGGCGGCGATCGAGGGTGTCAGCGAGGTGTACTCCGTCACCGGCGGGCTGGACCTGATCGCGATGGTCCGGGTCCCGCGCCACGACGACCTCGCCACCGTCATCCCCGAGAAGGTCAACCGGGTGCCCGGTGTGGTCAGCACCGAGACGCATATCGCCTTCCGCGCGTACTCGACGCACGACCTGGAGGCGGCCTTCAGCCTGGGCCAGGAGGACGGTGCCTGAGGGCCGGTCAACCACGGTCCGGCTGACACGACCTGAAGTTACGGTG
>NZ_SMKR01000277.1 GCF_004348725.1 Kribbella turkmenica | reverse complement strand
GTCTACACCCGTCTCGCCTACCACCGCGTGGAACGCTGGACAGTCTGGATCCGACCGTGACGCGGTTGTGGGCCGCTCTCCTTCGGGAGAACGGCCCACAGGTGGCGAAGCCGGTCAGCCGCGGACGACCGAGACCAGATGGTCGACGACCTCGGTGAGGGGGACGTCGGCGCTGGTGTTGGTGCGGCGGTCCTTGACCTCGATGGTGCCTTCGGCGAGGCCCTTGCCGACGACGGCGATGGTGGGGACGCCGATGAGCTCGGCGTCCTTGAACTTGACGCCCGGGGAGACCTTCTCGCGGTCGTCGTACATCACCGTCAGGCCGCGGGACTCCAGCTCGGCGGCCAGCTCGGCCGCCTTCCGGAAGACCTCGGCGTCCTTGCCGGTGGCAACCAGGTGGACGTTGGCGGGAGCGATCTCACGGGGCCAGACGAGGCCGAGCTCGTCGTGGTTGCCCTCGGCGATCGCGGCCACCGCGCGGGTCACGCCGACACCGTAGGAACCCATGGTGACGGTCACCAGCTTGCCGTTGCGGTCGAGGACCTTCAGGTCCAGGGCGTCGGCGTACTTCCGGCCGAGCTGGAAGATGTGGCCCATCTCGATCCCGCGGGCCGACGCGAGCGGACCCGAACCGTCGGGCGCCTCGTCGCCGTCGCGCACCTCGGCGGCCTGGATCGTGCCGTCGGCGGTGAAGTCGCGGCCGTGCACGAGGTTGATCACGTGGTAGCCGGACTTGTCCGCACCCGTCACCCACGCCGACCCCTCGGCGATCCGGGGGTCGAGCAGGTAGCGGATCTTGGACGTGTTCTCCGCGCCGAGCACACCGGGACCGATGTAGCCCTTCGCCAGCGAAGGGAACTTCTCGAAGTCCGACTCCTCGAACGCGACCACCTCGGCGGGCTCGAACTGCGCGCCCAGCCGTTTCTCGTCGATCGCCCGGTCGCCCGGTACGCCGATCGCCAGCGGCTCACGCGTCCCGTCGGGGTGCACGAGCATGACGAGCACGTTCTTCAACGTGTCCGCGGCGGTCCACTCGCGACCGTCGGCCCGCGCGTGCTTCGCGTTCAGCGCGTCCACCAGGGTGTCGATCGTCGGGGTGTCCGGGGTGTCCACGACCTCGGCCGCGGGTACGCCGGAGGCGTCCACGGGCTCGGCCTGCGGAACCACGACCGCCTCGACGTTGGCGGCGTACCCGCCCGGCGAGCGGACGAAGGTGTCCTCACCGTTCTCGGCGATCGCCAGGAACTCCTCGGACCGGGACCCGCCCATCGCGCCGGACATCGCCTTCACGATCACGTAGTCGAAGCCGAGCCGGTCGAAGATCTTGATGTACGCCTCGCGGTGCCGCTCGTACGACGCCGCCAGGCCCTCGTCGTCGACGTCGAACGAGTACGAGTCCTTCATCACGAACTCGCGCCCGCGCAGCACGCCGGCCCGCGGCCGCGCCTCGTCGCGGTACTTGTTCTGGATCTGGTAGATCGACAGCGGCAGGTCCTTGTACGACGAGTAGAGTTCCTTCACGACCAGCGTGAACATCTCCTCGTGCGTCGGCCCGAGCAGCATGTCGGCGCCCTTGCGGTCCTTCAGCCGGAAGATGTTGGGACCGTACTCGGTCCAGCGGCCGGTCGCCTCGTAGGGCTCCCGGGGCAGCAGCGCGGGGAACACCAGCTCCTGCGCGCCGATCGCGTCCATCTCCTCGCGCACGATCCGCTCGACGTTGCGCAGCACCCGCAACCCCAGCGGCAGCCAGGTATAGATGCCGGGCGCGGCCCGACGGATGTAGCCGGCGCGGACGAGCAGCTTGTGGCTCGGGACCTCCGCGTCCGCCGGGTCCTCGCGAAGGGTGCGGAGGAACAGCGACGACATGCGCAGAATCACGGGAGTCTCCAAAGCCTGAGAAGAGATGACTGGAACAACGGACGTCACAGAGGATATCCGTCCCGCGACCATGCTCTCACCACGTTATCCACAGGCCATGGCCGCCCGGACCGCCTCAGCGGCCCTCGCGAGCCGCCTTCAGGGCCCAGCGGATCAACGGGACCTGCAGCGGCAGGCGGATCCACGCGACCACCTTCGCCGGCCCGGTTCCCGTCCGCTGCAGGTCGGCCGCCATCTGCACGTTCGCCGGGAAGACGGCCATCAGCAGCCCTGCGCCGGCCAGCCCGGCCGTCCGTCGGGTGCGCGGATGCAGGAGTCCCGCCGCACAAGCCAGTTCAGCCACACCTGACGCGTAAACCAGTTCCTGCTTCCGCGGGAGCGCCCGGGGCACGATCCGCACGAACGGCCGGGGCTTCACGAAATGCAGAACCCCGAGTACGCCGAACAGCACGGCCAGCGCGGTGGTGGTCCTGCTCCGAGACGCCATCCGGGGAGCCTACCCGACGGTGATCACGGCAGCGTCCCGTACGGCGCCGCCGCCGCGCGGGCGGCGTAAACCAACGCTGGTTTCACCGCCGGCCAGAACGTCGACGCCACGCAGGAGTACGCCGGCAGGAAGCCCGCACACGCCCCGGACGACGGCCCGATCTCGAACGTGTACGCCGGAACGCCCCGCGTCCCGTACAACCAGTCGTCCGTCGACCCCGGCGCGAAGTACCCGACCCCGCCGTCCCCGGTGGACACCGGATACCCGGTCAGCTGCCCCATTTTCTTGCCCAAGGCAACCAGCTTCGCCCGGTCCGGCGCGGCCGTGTTCGTGTAGGCGTACGGCGCCAGGATGTCGTTGCCGAAACTGTGCAGACTGAGCATCACCCCGGTCGTGCCCGCGCCGGCCGGATCGCTCACCTCGCCCTTGGTGTCGGGGAAGATCGCCTCGAGCAACCCCTGGACAGCGACCGTCTCCGGCTCGGACACCGCCCTGACGCCCGGGTACGTCTCGTCGCACGGCCCACCCTGGCGCACGTCCCACTGGAACGACGAGTTCCGGTTCAGGTCGACCCCGGCGTCGGCCGCGGGACAACCGCCCGCATGGTCGTCGACGTTCTTGCGGTGCAGCACCGGCCGGTTCGGGTCCGACGTGACCACGTCCACGCCGTCGGGGTTGGCGATCGGCACGACCCAGAGTTCACGCGTGTCGAGCAGCGAGGTGATCTCCCGGTCCGCGCCGTACGACCCGACCAGCAGGTCGATCCAGCGGTAAGCGATCTCACCGGTCACGATCTCCCGGGCGTGGATCTGGGTGTGCAGCACGAACTTCGGCTTCTTCCCCGCGGTGCTCAGCGCGCAGTCCCCGGCCACCTGCTTGGTGATGCACAGGGCCTGGATGTCGTGACCGCCCTGGCCCTTGCTCTTCTTCCACGAGTCGCCGATGTCGAGCAGTTTCACCAGTTCCGGATGCGCCGTCGCGACGTCCGCGTTGTGCTGCTCGTGTCCCGCGGTCGTGCGGTAGCCGCCGTAGTACGTCGCTCCTCCGGCCTCGGACCGCGGCACCGGCTGGTAGACGTCGCCGGTCTTCCCGAGTACGACGCCCCGCTCCCGCAACCGCGCGGCCTCGGCCGGAGTCGCGACGACGGTTGGACGCGACCCGTGGCCGTGGCCGATGTCGTAGCCGTCCCGGACGAGGTCCGCGACGGTCACGCCGGCGGGCAGGTTGAGCGAGTAGTAGGCGACGTCCTCGACCGGCCGGAAGCCGGTGAGGGCCACCACGACCAGCCCGAGGCTGCCCAGTGAGACGACGAGTCTTCGCATCTGAACAAGTAAGCCCACCAGCGGTCACCGCCGGATCACGATGAGCGCCCAGTATCAGAACAGGATCGTCGCGAACGTCTCGACCGTCCGGAACCCGACCCGCTCGTACGCCGCCCGGGCCGGGGTGTTGAAGGCGTTCACGTACAGCGTCACCACCGGCGCGATCTGCCGGGCCAGTTGGACCACGGCCGCCATCCCCGGCGCGGCCAGCCCGCGGCCGCGGAACTCCGGATCGACCCAGACGCCCTGGATCTGGCAGACCCCGGTCCCGACCGACCCTACCTCGGCCTTGAACACCACCCGGCCGTCCTCGATCCGCGCGAACGCCCGCCCGGCCCGGATCAGCTCGGCCACCCGTGACCGGTAGAACGTCCCGTCCGGTCCGGTCTGCGGCGGTACGCCGACCTCCTCGGTGTACATCGCCACGCAGGCCGGGTAGAGGATGGGCAGCTCGACCGGCTCGACCGGCCGGACCAGCGGATCGGGCTCGATCGCCGGCGGGCCCTCGACCACCATGAACGGCTGGTTGTCCCGGACCTCGCGGGCCGGTCCCCAGTGCGGTTCGAGCGTGGTCCACAACTGCTCGACGGCGCGGGCCGGACCGAGGATCTGGAAACAGTTGCGGCCACGCCGCTGCGCGTACGCCGCGAACGCGCGCAGGGCCGCGTCGTCCGCACCCACCGGCACCATGTTGCCGCCCGCGTGGCACAACGCCTCGAGCACGCCCTTCTCGACGTACCCCCAGACCTCGGCACCCCGCCGCGGATCGAGTCCGGATGCCTGCACCAGGCTGTCGACGAACACGTTGACGACCGGGTCGCGAGCGATCACGGCACGCGCCGCCGCCAGGTCACGAGGACCGAGAACCCGTACGCCCACGCGCAGAACCTAGCGGATGACCGCCTTTCAGGCGTGCAACGGGTCGTGCCCCGAGTCGTCCGCCGAGTCGTCGGCCGCGTTGTGCGCTGCCGCGATCCGGCGCAGCGGCGAGGTCCAGGCGATCGCCACCGCGACGAAGCCGAAGGCGCCCATCACCACCATCGCGGTCCGGACGCCGTACTGGTTCCCGAGCAGTCCGCCGACGATCGACCCCAGCGTCCAGCCGACGCCCCACGACAGCATCCGGCCGGCCGTGTTGACCCGGCCGAGCAACTCCTCGGGCGTCACCTGCTGCCGGTACGAGATCGAGTTGACGATCACCAGCACGTACGCCGAACCCCACACGAGCAACGAGAGCGCGGCCAGGCCCCACCCGGGCGCCAGCGCGGTGACGATCCCGAGCACCGCCGACATCGGCAGCGCGTAGAGCGTGATCGCGGCCGGCGGCATCCGCCTCAGCAGCCGCGGCAGACCGACCGCGGCGATCAGCCCGCCGATCCCCCACGCACCCCACACGAGCCCGAACCGGACTCCCGACGTACCGATGTGCAGGATGCGGTCGCACCAGACCACCATCAGCGCGACGAACCCGCCGCCGGCGAACGACTGCACGCTGCCGACGATCGTCATCGTCCGTACTCCGGGATGCCGCACCAGGAACCGGACACCTTCCGCGATGTCGGCGAAGATCACCCGCGGCCGCAGCGGCAACTGTCCTTCCCGGCGCTTCGACATCGCCCGGACGATGCCGCGGACGGCGACCGCGGAGGCGACGAAACTCAACGCGTCGAGAGCGAGCAGGCTGGCCGGGTTCAATACCGCCAGGGCGAGGCCGGCC
>NZ_SMKR01000276.1 GCF_004348725.1 Kribbella turkmenica | reverse complement strand
CCACTCGTCGGTGTCGACGACCCGTGGGGGTGGGGCCGCTCACTGGAGTGGGCCACCGGTTGCCCGCCGCCGCGGCACAACTTCGAGCAGCTGCCGCGGATCCGGTCCGAGAGCCCTGCGTTCGACCATCACCACCCCGACATTGCCCTCGCGGAGTACGCGGACACCGGGGCACCCGCCGACAGCCTTCTCGACGCCGGCGAGGATCAGGGCCGCGTCGAGCACCTCAAGTCGCAGTCACCGGCACCGGACGACGAAACGCCTGACCCACCGCAGAAGACCTGACGCATGCCGCTCGCGACAGGCGGGGTTGTCCCTGAGCCTGAGGTGGAGCTTCAGCTTCAGCTGGACAGCCGGTTGAGGAGCGTCGTCAGGTGGTCGTGCGCCGACTGGGGTGGCGGACCGGTGGTGGCCAGGAGATTCAGGGCCTGGGTGTAGGTGTCGACGTCGTCGCGTTTGTCGAGGTACAGCGCGCTGGTGAGGTGCTCCAGGTAGACGATGTCGGGCAGGTCGCGCTGGGGGAAGCGGAGGATGGTGAAAGCACCGCCGGCCGCGGCGTGGCCCGGGCTGTCGACCGGGATGATCTGCAAAGTGACGTTCGGCCGCTCGACGGCGGCGCGGAGCGCATCGAGCTGGTCCCGGAGCACCTGCCGTCCGCCGATCGGACGGAGCAGCACGGACTCCTCGACGACGGCCCAGAGCTTCAGCGGCGGCTCGCGGTCGAGCACGCGCTGGCGACGGGTGCGGAGGTCGACGACCCGTTCGACCTCGGCCTCGGAGCGGGCGCTCCCCGGCGTCAGCCGCGCGACCGCCCGGGCGTAGTCGGCGGTCTGCAGCAGGCCGGGCACGAACTGGATCTCGTACGTCCGGATCATCTCGGCGGCCGCCTCGAGGCCCAGGTACGCGTCGAACCAGTCCGGCGTGACGTCGCCGTACCGATGCCACCAGCCGCGGTTGTTCGCCTCCCGGGCCAGCTCGAGCAGCCGCTCGCGCTCGCGCGCCTCGGTGACGCCGTACAGACTGAGCAGGTCCTGGACGTCGCGTTCCTTGAAGCCGACCCGGCCGAGCTCCAGCCGGCTGATCTTGGACTCCGAGGCCCGGATCGCCCACCCGGCGTCCGACCGGCTCACCCCCGCTCGCTCACGCAGCCGCCGCAGATGACTGCCGAGCATCATCCGCAGCGCTGTCGGCCCAACCTCACCGTTCCCCGCCATGGGTTTACTCTACAGCACTATCGAACATATGTTCTAGTCTGTTCGAGACTCCGCGAGAGCTGTCCAGTGCCCGACGTCCGCGGGTGCGAAGTGCCGGATCGCCCAGTCCACCATGCGCAGGCTCATGTGCGCCCAGAGCGGCCGGAGGACGTCGTCCGGGAACTCGTCGAGGACGGCGTCGAGCCGCCCGGCGAGAGTGGCGCCGGCCCTCTGTCCGTGGACGCCGAAGCGCAGCGTGACCAGGTCCATCCGGCGATCGCCGCGGCCGGCGCCGTCCCAGTCGATGACGCCGGTGATCCTCCCGTCGACGGCGAGCAGGTTGCCCGGATGGAAGTCGATGTGCACCGCGTCGTCGCCGGCCAACGGTCCCGGGTACTGCGCACCGACCGCGGTGATCCAGTCGTCGAGCCGAGCGGTACGGCGGTCGTGAGCGCGGAGCGGCCCGTGCAGACAGAACCCGGGTCCGTCCGCCCGCAGGAACAACTCCAGCGGCGGAATGTCCGGGCGGCCCACGAGCAGCCCGGCCTGGAGCTCGTTCAACGCCAGCGCCTGATCCAGCGCGGGCCCGTCGAGCCGCGCAATCGGGGCGCCGGGCAACAGTTCCTGCACGGTGGCGACGGCGGATCCCAGCTGCACCGCCAACTGGGTCTCCGGGACCGGTGCGCCCGTGGCCCGCACGGCCTCCGACACCGCGATCGGGCCCGCCAGCATGTCCTCGAGCCGCGTCCCCGGCCGCCATTTCAGCACCGACCGCCGACCGTCAGGCCACCGCACGAAGGCAGCTCCGACCTCCCCACCGGCGCACGGTCCCTCGACGGTCAGCCGGACGCCGGCCTCCTCGGCCACCTGATCGGCGAGCCGCGCCGCGTCCAGCCGCTGCACCCGGCCCCAAGGCGAACTCATCCGCTTCCCGTCGACTAGGCATCCACGAAGTCCGCAGTCTGCTCGCCGCAGCCGTGTGTGTCGAACGGATTGAACCGGTGTCGGGGGACTAGGTGCGGAGGTACTCCGCCCGCCAGCGCTGGATGGTGGGGCCCGCCGGGCTGGGGGACTGGATGACCTGGATCAGGCGGAGGTCGGGGGTGGCGAACGACTCGATGGTGGCCCGGGTCAGCGGCCAGGGCGGGCCCTCGACGGCGTCGTCCGGCCGGTCGTCCGGCCGGGCGGCCGCGATGACGACCAGGGTGCCGCCCGGGCCGACCTGTTCGCCGACCTGCTTGATCGCGGCCGGCTGCAGCTCGATCGGCAGGGCCTGGACCGTGTAGATCTCGATCACCAGGTCGAAGGCGCGCTGCCACTCGGCGGGCGGAGCGAACAGATCGGCGGTGACGTACCGCACCGTCGAGTCCGGGTGATTCCGTTGAGCGGCCTCGACCGCCGAGGGGGAGATGTCGAAGGCGGTCGTGTCGTACCCGAGGTCCGCGATCAGCTCAGCGTCCCAGCCGGTGCCGGCACCGACGATCAGTGCGGACTTGCCGGACCCGTCCGGTTGCGACTCCTCGGCCCACTCCATCAGCAGCGGGTGGGCCGCGCCGCGATCCCACGGAACCACCGCGGTGCCGTCCAAAGCGGCCGAGTAGAGGCGCTCGAACCAGCCGGTCGGATCGTCCTGGTCCAGCGACTCGCGGGCGATCCGCCGGGACACCACGTCCGGATCCTCGGCCGGCTCACTCATCCGCAATCCCTTCGTGAATCGCTCGCACGGTCTGCACCGTATCGACCTGATCGGGCGACTTGTCGTCGCGGTAGCGCAGGACGCGGGCGAACCGCAACGCCATGCCGGCCGGGTACCGCGGCGACGTCTGGACGCCGTCGAACGCGATCTCCACCACGATCTCCGGACGGAGGTAGACGGTGTAGTCGTCGCGGCGTACCTCGAGCTCCTGGAAGCGCTCGGTCTGCCACCGGAGCAGCTCGTCGGTGAGCCCTTTGAACGTCTTGCCGAGCATGACGAACTTACCGCTCTCCGCGTCACGGGCACCGAGGTGCAGGTTCGACAGCCAGCCGGTCCGGCGGCCGTGCCCCCACTCCGCCGCCAGCACCAGCAGGTCCAGCGTGTGCGTCTGCTTGACTTTGACCCAGCCCGACCCGCGCCGGCCGGCTTCGTACGGCACGGTCAACGACTTCACCATCACGCCCTCGTGCCCGCGCTTGACCGCGTCGGCGAAGAACGCGTGCCCGGACTCGGGGTCGTCGGTCACGAGCCGCGGGATCCGCTGCTCCTCGGGGATCAGCTTGCTGAGCCACTCGTGCCGCGTCGCGCCGTCGAGGCCGAGCAGGTCCTGCCCGTCCTGGTGCAGGATGTCGAAGAAGTACGGCGTCAGCGGCACGGACTCGGGCCCGGTCGCCGCACGTGTCGCCGTCCGCGAGCCGGTGACCTGGAACGGCTCCGGCCGTCCGTCCGGCCGCAACGCGATCAGCTCACCGTCGAGCACCACCTGCTGCGCATCGAGCGCGAGCACGGCGGTCACCACCTCAGGCACGCGGGAGGTGATGTCGTCCAGCGTCCGCGTGTAGACGACGACCTCGGAGCCGTTGCGGTGCACCTGGATGCGGATCCCGTCCAGCTTCCACTCGAGGGCGGCCGGAGTCCCGGTCTTGCCGAGCGCCTCGACCACGCTGGTCGCGGACTGCGCGAGCATCGGCTGCACCCCGCGACCGACCTCGAGGCCGAACCGCGCGAGCCCGGCCTCGCCCTCGGTCAGTACGGCGACCGCCACCGGAGCAGCGGCTCCGCGCAGCATCGTCGCGGCCCGGATCCGCTCCAGCGGGATCCCGGTCGCCCGGGCCACCGCGTCGGCCATCACGCCGTCCAGCGCGCCCTGCCGCAGCTCACCGCTGACGAGCAACCGCAGGAACCGCTGCTCGGCCTCGGTCGCCCGCGCGAACAGCGCGTCGACCGCCTCCCGGCGGCGCGCCTGCGATCCCGGACCGGCCAGCTCGGCGAGCGCTGCGAACGCGCGATCGACCTCCGCGACGGTCAGCGACGGCGTCCCGGCCGGCTCGGGCGCGTTCGTGAGGGTCCGCCAGCCGACCCCGGTACGGCGCTGGCGCAGCTCGCCGGACAGGTAGGTGACCACGACCTCGGTCTCCTCCGGATCCGTGGCGGTGGCGAGCAGATCCGCGATCAGCTCGGCCTTCTTCAGCCGCGAGCGGGTGTCGGCCAGGCCGGTCGACGTCTCGACCACCTCGGAGAGCAGCATGCCCCCAGTCTCACCCATCCCACCGACACTTCCGGGCACCGGTAACTTTCGCGGCCGGGCGTGCATCGAAGAAGACAACCGGTCCCATCCGGGAAGTGGGCCTTCCCCCGGCTCCCTGACCCTCAGGGTGGGTCAGGGAGCCGGCGGGAGGTCGTCGAGGAACGCTGCCGTCGGGGTGAAGAAGAGGGCCCCGGTGACGGCGGTGGAGAAGTCGAGGATGCGGTCGTGGTTGCCCTCGGGCTCGCCGACGAACATCCGCCGCAGCATCAGCTCGGTCACCGCCGGGGACTTCGCGTACCCGATGAAGTAGGTGCCGAACTCCTGCGTCCCGATCGTGCCGAACGGCATGTTGTCCCGCAGGATCCGCAGCTCGTTGCCGTCCTCGTCCTCGATCACGGTCAGCGCGATGTGCGCGTCCGCCGGCTTCACGTCGTCGGCCAGCTCGATGTCGTCGAGCTTGGTCCGGCCGATGGCGTGCTCCTGCTGCTCGACCGTGAGCGCGTTCCACGCCTTCAGGTCGTGCAGGTACTTCTGCACGATCACGTAGCTGCCGCCGGCGAACTCCGGGTCCTCGGCCCCGACCAGTACGGCGTCCTCGGCCTCGGAGCCGGTCGGGTTCTCGGTCCCGTCGACGAACCCGAGCAGGTCGCGCATCTCGAAGTACTTGAAGCCGTGGACCTCGTCGATCACGGTGGCGGCACCGTCGAGCACCTTCATGATCTGGCCGGCGAGCTCGAAGCACTGGTCCAGGTGGCCGGCACGGATGTGGAACAGCAGGTCGCCCGGGGTTGAGACCGCGTGGTGGGTGGCGCCGCGCAGTTCGACGAACGGGTGCAGCTCGGCCGGCCTGGGTCCGCTGAAGAGCCGGTCCCACGCGTCGGAGCCGATGCTGGTGACGCACGACAGGTTGCCGGCCGGGACGCGGAAGCCGACCGAGCGGGTCAGGCCGCTGACGCGCTCGAGCAGGTCGCGCGCCTTCTGCTCGCCGCCGGGCTCGATCCCGACCACCAGGAAGATCGCGGATCCGGTCAGCGGCATCAGCACCGATTGCGGCAGTGCTCGCGTCGACGCGGTCGGTCCGGGAGTCGGATCTGTCACCACTGCGCTTCCCTCCGAGAGCTACTTGTCCGGATCTTCTAGAGTCCAACCATGGACCCGCAGCACGGCGAACCGCGCCCGGAGGATTCGCTCCGGCCAGGCAGCCAGGCACCCCCCGGCGGCCCGCCACCACCCTGGGTCCCGCCGAACTCCCCACAAC
>NZ_SMKR01000275.1 GCF_004348725.1 Kribbella turkmenica | reverse complement strand
CACCGAGGGTGAGCTGGCCACCGCCGTCGGCGTGTCCCGGACGCCGGTGCGCGAGGCGCTGCTCCGGTTGGAGGAGTCCGGGCTGGTCAAGCTGTACCCGAAGAGGGGCGCGCTCGTCCTGCCGGTGCTGCCGCAGGAGATCGACGACGTCCTCGAGGCCCGCGAGCTGATCGAGACGCACGCGGCCGCGAAGGTCTGGCCCCGGCGGACGCAGTTGGTCGAGTCGCTGACCCGGCGCGTCGAGGAGATGCGCCAGCACCGCCGGGCCGGTGACGCGAAGAGCTTCCTCGAGGCCGACCGGGCCTTCCACGAGGCCATCGTCGGTGCCGCCGGCAACGAGATACTGGCCAAGCTCTACAACAGCCTGCGCGACCGCCAGGTCCGGATGGGCGTACCCGGGATCGAGATGCAGCCCGCCCGGATGGACAAGTCGATCACCGCGCACCAGGAACTGATCGACGCGCTCGACGGAGACAGCGTCGAGCGCTTCCGCGAACTGGTCGTCACGCACATCAACGAGGCCGCGACGGATCTGCGGAGCACGCGTTGAGCGAACTCCTCTTCCCCCTGGGCGGACGTCGGGCCTGGGCGGTGTGGGCCACTGCTGTCCTCACCTACCTGGTGACCGTGCTGCACCGCGGCTCGATGAGCGTCGCCGGTCTGCAGGCCGCCGAGCGCTTCGACATCTCCGCATCCGCGCTGGCCAGCTTCACCGTCGTCCAGCTGACCGTGTACGCCGCCATGCAGGTGCCCGTCGGTGTCCTGCTGGACCGTTACGGCTCGAAGCGGCTACTGATCGCTGCTTCGGTCCTGCTGTTCGCGGCGCAGTCCGCGTTCAGCCTGGTCGACTCCTACCCGGCTGCACTCGCCGCACGCGCCGTACTGGGCGTCGGTGACGCACTGGTGTTCATCAGCGTGCTGCGGGTCGTCATGTCCTGGTTTCCCGCGTTGAGGCAGCCGGTGATGTCGCAGGCCACCGGAATGCTCGGTGGTGTCGGTGCGATCGTGTCGACCGTCCCGATGGCGGCCGCGTTCCACGCGTTCGGCTGGACGAGCACGTTCGCCGCTGCCGGCGTCCTGAGCCTGCTGACCGGTCTCGCCGTACTGTTCCTGATCAAGGACACTCCGTACGACGAGCCGCTCCGGCGGACCAAGCAGTCGCTGACCGAAGTACGGGGCAACCTGCGCCGGGCCTGGAAGGAGCCGGGCACGCGGCTCGGACTGTGGACGCACTTCACCACCAGTTTCTCCGGCGGAACGTTCGGGCTGCTGTGGGGCTACCCGTTCCTCGTGCAGGGCCAGGGGCTCGCTCCGACCACGGCTGCCGCGATGCTCATCCTTCCTGTGCTGGCGAGCCTGTTCTACGGTCCTCTGGTCGGCCGGTACGCCGCGCGGTTCCCGTTCTACCGGTCCTGGATCGTGCTGGCCGTGATCGGCGGTTCGGTGGTCATGTGGACCGTCGTACTGCTGTGGCCGGGCCGGGCGCCGATGCCGGTGCTGCTGATGCTGATCGTCGTCCAGGCGGCCGGTGGGCCGGGGTCGATGCTCGGGCTGGACTACGCCCGGACGTTCAACCCGGCGACCCGGTTCGGTGCGGCCAACGGGATGGTCAACACCGGCGGGTTCATCGCGATGCTGATCTGTATCGGCATGGTCGGCATCCTGCTGGACGTGTCGTCGGGCGGTGCGCCGCAGACCATCGACGACTTCAAGTTCGCGCTCGCGTTCCAGTACGTGTTGTGGGCGATCGGCACCCGGCAGATCCTCAAGTACCGCCGGAAGGCCCGCGGCAACCTGGCGCGCTACAACCCCGAGGCCTACCAGGCGCTGCTGGCCAACCAGGTCGTCCCCCTCAAGGGCTGAGACAGCGGGCTGACAGCGGAGTGCCGAGACGGTGCCAGGACGCCTCGGCACGGTGATCCCAGTAGATCCAGCACGCCGGCCTCGGTCGGGGGAGCCTGGGAGGAACCGATGACGCAACGACTTCTGCGTCGTCGGACTCAGCGCAGATGCTGGCCGAACGCCAGCGGCTCACGCGTGCACAGGTAGGTTGCCCAGTGCAACTTCACCGGGATGCCCTCGGCGTCCCGGGAGATCCGGAGCAGCTCGCCGGTCTCGCGGCCGGAGACGGTCCGGTAGACGTCGTCGGAGACCCGGTCGAAGACGGCGGGGGCGAGGTGCTCGGCGGCGGCCGGCGACTTCGCCTGCAACTGCCCACCCCTGACCGAGAACACGAACGGCGTGCCCTCGGAGAACCAGGTGCCGAGCACACCCCGCAGGTCGGCGGGGATCGTCGTCCCGGGGACCCAGGGCTCCGGTGGCAGCGGGTCGTCCTCGAGCACCCTGATGATCAGGTCGGTCGCCAGCGCGCTCGGCGCCGGCGCGGACGTCGAGCTCTGCAGCGCGATCCCCGCCGTCCCGGAAGGCCGGTGGACGAACGTCGACGTGATGTGCCCGGGCATGCCGCCGTCGTGGCCGACGAAGACCCGGTCGCCGCGCCGCAGCAGCATGAAGCCGAGGCCGAAGGCGAGTTGCCAGCGGTCCGTGTCGGCCATGATCTGGACCTGGCACATCTCGTCCAGGGTGTCCTTGGACAGCACCTCGTCGACCGGGTCGGCGATGAACATCGCCCACCGGGCCAGGTCCTCCGCCGTACTCGCGAGACCGCCGCAGGCATCCATCGAGCCGATGTCGAGCAACGGCTCCTTCACCGGTACGTCGGAGAACGGCGGCACGTAGTACCCGGTGGCGGCCGGTCCGCCGTCCATCCCGACGGTCGTCCGGCGCATCTCCAGCGGATCCAGGACGCGGGCCTTGATCGCGTCGTACCAGGACCGTCCGTCGAGCCGGGCGACGATCTCGCCGAGCATCGAGAACACCAGGTTCGAGTAGTGGAACCGGTGGTGCGGCTTGCCGACCCGCTCCGCCTCGTTCCACCCGGTCACCAGCTCGGCGCGGTCCGGGAACCGCATCACGTCCCAGACGTCGCCGACCGGCTCGCGCTGCATGCCGCTGGCGTGGCTGAGCATCTGCCGGACGGTGACACCGTCGTGCTTGGTCTCCGGAATCAGCCTTTCGACGGTGTCGTCGAGGCTGAGCTTGCCCTCGTCGCGCAGCGCCATGATCGCGACCGCGGTCAGCATCTTGCTCTGGGAGGCGATCAGGAACTGCGAGTCCGCGGTCGGCGGCGTCCCGGGAGCGTCCAGATCGGCGGAGCCGGCTGCGGTCGACCAGGCCAGCGAGCCGGCGCGGGCGACGGCGCCCACCACTGCGGGAACGCGGCCCTTGGTCTGACGTTCGGCGACCAGGCGGGTGAGCGCGAGCTGTGTCTGCGCGGCGATAGCTGTCACGACTGCCGACCTTAAATGAACCCCGTGACAAAAGGCAGGGGGTCGGACGGACCGATGTGCGAGGCTGGACGGGTGCGCACAGCGGTGCTTGGGCCTCTCGCGATGTGGGCGGCCGAAGGGACTCCGCTGGACGGCCGGCTCGACGAAGCCCAGGAGCGAGCCGAGCGCGCGTGCTCGTTGCTCGACCTCGAGGCCGTCGCCGAAGTGCGCAAGCGGTTCAGCTCGTCATGAGCTGGACAGCCAACTCTCGCAACGCCGACTGCACCGTCTGCTCCGGCGGCTGCGGATCGGCCAGCATCCAGTCGTAGACGACCGTGTTCACCGCACCGAAGAAGCACAGCCCGAGGAACCGGAAGTCCTTGTTCTTGATCTCGCCGCGCCCGACCGCGGTGTCGCCGAGGTCCTGCACACTCTGGATCAGCAACTCCCGGAACGCGATCCGCTGCTCCTCGACCGCCGGACTGGTCCCGACCACTTCGACGAACGAGATCCTGGCCAGCCGCAGGTCCGCCATGATCGTCCGCAGGTAGCTGTCGACCGCCGCCTCGATCCGCTCCCGCACCGGCCGGCCGCCCGTCCGGCGCAACGCGTCGCCGGTCCTCCGGACCGCCAGCTCGATCACCTGCGCGTGCACCGCGAGCAGCACGGCTTCCTTGTTCTGGAACTCGTGGTAGAAGTGCCGGGTGGACACTTTCGCCTGTGTGCACAGGCGTTCCACGGACGTCGCCGGGTACCCCTCGGTCCCGAACAACTCCAGTGCGGCGGCCAGCAACCGCTCGCGTCGCGCTGCCTTCCACTCCTCGACTGACCGCCCGGAATAACGGCGTACGGAGGGTTCCCTCATCACACCTCTTGTCGCTACCCCGTGCCAGATGCCGGACATCCTATCCACCGCTCGGCGCACTGTCGCCAGGTGCGCGAAGCACTTGGCGACAGCCCCGGCTCAGGCCGTGGTTTCGGTCAGCCTGGTGTAGCCGGTGGTGCCGTCCAGCAACTCCCGGAGGATGTCGAGATGGCCGACGTGGCGCGCGGTCTCCTCGATCATGTGGCACAGCACGTACCGCAGCGAGGCCGCCTTGTCCGCGGGTTGCCCGCGCTCGACGGTCTCCAGCGGCAGCCCGGCGATCGCCTCGTTCGAGCAGGCGCACTCGGCGTCGTACTCGTCGAGGAGTCGGCCGAGCGGTACGTCGTCGACGAACATCTCGGCATCGGGATGGCCGTCCTCGGTCCACGGGGTCTGGCCGGTGTCCGGAACGCCGAGCAGATTGAGGTGGAACCACGAGTACTCCACCCAGCGCAGGTGCGCCACCAGGCCTGCCACCGTGGTGAGCGGTGAGGTCGGGAGAAGCTTGCGGTGGGCATCTTCTTCGGACAGTCCGTCGCACTTCATCCGGACGAAGGAACGTTGCAGGTCGAGCCATCCGGTCAGCTGGGTGCGCTCGTCGGCGGTCAGCGGCGGACGGTGTACTTCGGTCATTCGCTAGCTCCTGTTGGTTGGAGCCACCCGTCCTCAGCCGCGGGGACGGCGGGCGGGCGGCACGACGGCCGGACACGACATCGCGCTCACCTCCTCTCCGCCTGGTGGAAGCACCCTATCCGTGCGGCTTGCCTGACCGGAACCGAGTTTCTGGCACTCTTGGTCGGGACAGCACTCGCACGCGCTGTCGCGACAGCGCCCGCACCGCGCGATGAGGTGAGACGTGGATCCACGGTTCGACCTGCCGCTGTACACCCGCGCCGATCTCGCCCTTCACCTCGGCCTGCCCGCCACCACGCTGGGCGACTGGCTCCGCTCGGGTGCCCTCGAGTCCGTCGGCGGCGGCCGCGGCGAGCCGGCCATCACCTTCGCCGGCCTGGTCGAGACGCACATGCTCCGCCACCTCCGCCAGTCCGGCCTGTCGCTCCAGGCCATCGGCGAGGCGGCGGTGGCCCTGAGATCCCGGGCCGGCCGCCGCTACCCGCTCGCCTGGTCCGGCCTCGCCCACGACGGCCGCGACCTCCTCGTCGAGATCGCCGCCGAAGGCCGCGAACAAGGATGGGAACGCATCCGCGACGCCCAGGGAGGCCTCCCCGGCGTCCTCCGCCGAGGTTCAGCCGCCATCACCTGGTCCGACGACGGCTACGCCGCCGCCCTCCGCCTGGTCATCTACCACGACATCGACGTAGTGGTGGATCCCACCCGCTCCGCCGGCCAGCCCCTCGTCGCCGACTCCGACGTCCGAGTGGACGAGGTCATCGACCAACTCCGCGCCGGCGCGTCGTACCGATCCCTGAGGTCCAAGTACGCCTTGGAGGACTTCGAGCTAGAAGCCCTGATCCGCCCCCACCTC
>NZ_SMKR01000274.1 GCF_004348725.1 Kribbella turkmenica | reverse complement strand
GGGTGGGGATCGACTGCTGGAGAGATTGCTTCCAGGCGAGCCGGACCACCGGGAGCTCGGTGGTGCGTTCGCCTGATTCCTCGTCGACGCTCACCAGGGTGTCGGACGTGGTGGCGTGCGGGCCTTCGCCGGCGGGGCCGGAGTGGGAGTTGGCGCCGGCCGGTTCGACGGACGGGGTGGCCGTGGTGGTGAGAGTGCCGTCGAGCCAGCGCTGGCGGAGAAGGGGGCGGAGGATCTTGCCGCCGGGGGTGGTCGGGAAGTCGCGGCGCGGTACGCCGACGACCTCGGCCTGCAACCCGAGCCGGCCCTGCATCAGGCTGCGGATCGCCTGGTCCATGCCGGGGATCGACTCCGGCGTGAGCGCGTAGAAGACGACGAGCCGGTCGGTGCCAATCTCCGGGTCCGCGACGCCGCAGGCCGCGACCAGGCCGTGCTCGGCGCCGACGACGGACGACGCGACGGCCTCGATGTCGTGGGCGTAGTACAGGTTGCCGGACATGATGATGCGTTCGCTGTCCCGGCCGGTGATGACGACCTGCCCGCCGGTGATGAAGCCCTGGTCGCCGGTCGCGAGCCACTTGCGGGCGGCCCAGTTGCCGACCGGGAACGCGGCCCGGTCCGCCTCGAGGTTGCCGAGGTAGCCGGGCGTCACCCGCGCGGACGCGACCTGCAACTGCCCGATCCGGCCCTCCGGCAGGACCGCGCCGTTCGGCGCGACGATCCGCACGGTCGTCCCCGGCGCGGGCGCGCCGACCGAGACCAGGCTGAGCACGCCGGGCGCCTCGGCCCGCGGCTTGCCGGGGCGGGCGACCGCGACCTTGCCGGTCGACGGCCGCTGGTCGACCCACTCGACGGTCCCGGTCGGCGGGATGCGGACGCGATGGACGTTGGGCGTCAGCCCGGGCCGCGCGAACGTGATCCCGGTGACGGTCTCGGTCATTCCCCAGGCCGCGACGAACGTCTCGGGTACGACGCCGAAGCGGTTCGTCAGCCGGAGGAACTCCGACATCACCGGCACGGTGATCTGCTCGCCACCGCTGACCAGGCTGCGCAGCGCGGACAGGTCCCAGTGCCGGTCGGGCTCGCCCGCGATGGCCTGCGTGGCGAGCCGGTACCCGAAGTTCGGCGACCAGGAGTGGTTCACCCGGTGCTGGTCCATCAGGTCCAGCCAGCGCAACGGGTTGTCCAGCACCCAGCGGGTGTTCACGTGGATGTTCGTGCAGCCGGTGAAGACGGGCAACAGGTGGTACAGCAGGAACGCGCCGCTGCGGTCCAGCGGCAGCCAGTTCAGCGTGGTCTGTCCCGGCCGGACCGGCAGCATGGCGGGCGTACCGGCGGCGAACTCGACCAGGCCGCGGTGGGTCAGTTGAACGATCTTCGGCGTACCGGTGCTGGTCCCGGACGACATCATCAGTACGGCGACGTCGTCCGCGGCCGGGCGGTGGAACTCCGAGACGGGCTCGTGCCCGGCGAGCGCGTCCGGGTCGAGGACCGGGAGGCCGAGGTCGTTCGGGAGGTCGGACGGGCGGCCGACGAGCACCGTCCAGCCGAGCAGGTCGGTGACCTTGCGGAGCCGCTCGCGGCCTTCCTCGGTCCGGTCGCCACCGGGGCTCGGAGCCATCAGCAGCGGGCGGATGCCGCCGAGCGTGCAGGCCCAGAACGAGGCGAAGAAGCCGACCGGCTCGGTGACGTGGACGACCGCGGGATCTCCCGGGCGTACGCCGTTCGCGCGCAGGCCGGCGAGGATCCGGGCGGCCAGTTCGAGCAGGGTCGGGAAGTCGAGCTTGGTCTCCCGGCCGTCCGGGCCGATCTCGACCACGCCGGCACCGCCGAAGTCGCGGGCGGCGCGCAGCAGCGCGCTCGGGAGGTCGCGGGGATACCCGGCCGGGATCATCAGGGCCGGCCCGGTGCTGATCGCCGGCCGGTCCACACTGCTCCTCACCACGCCGATGCCACCACCAGCGGGAGGGCGGGTACGGCGTCACGCGGGGGCACGGGCCGGGACGTCACCGGGACAACGGTGGCGCCGGCGAGTTGGCGACCCACGGACACGCGCCTCCCAACTGGACGGAGCCGGGCTCAGGGCAGACCCGTCTCGCTCTCACCGACAGAAAGCCCCGTTTCCGCCTGCCGGAACGATGCCGTGACCGAGTGTTCCCGGTGCGTCATCGTGCCGACCGACAGCCGTGAACCCTACCAGCCGCGACCCACCCTGGAGGAGTCCGATCCCGGCAGCCGACGGTTAAGAATTCCCCCGCCCGCTGCATCCTGGACAACGAGCGCGAAGACGTTCCGATACGGCCTCGCAACATCCCCGAGACCGGAGGACAGCCAGGGCCACCGACGGTCACGGGCGAGTGAACGCCCGCCACGGCACGAGGCCGGAGGCGGAGCCCGCCGGCCGAGAGCCGGAGGTTGCACCTCTGGAAAAGATCACGAGCGAGGCCGGCGCGCGCTGTCTGCGCGCAGACCGCGCCACCTCGATAGTGGGCGAAGAGGGGATCGAACCCCCGACATCTTCCTTGTAAGGGAAGCGCTCTACCGCTGAGCTATTCGCCCTGATGGAACGACCGGCGCAGTCTACCCGAGATCGTGACCCAGACCGGCCAGGGCGGCGGCGTAGTCGTCCGGGTCGCGGGCCTCCGGGACGGGGTTGACGACCGACCACCGGACCAGGCCGTCCCGGTCGATCACGAACGTCCCCCGGAGCGCGCAGCCGCGGTCGGGGTCGAAGACGCCGTACGACGACGCGATCGCCCCGTGCGGCCAGAAGTCGCTGAGCAGGCCGAACTCCAGTTCCTGCGCGTCGGCGTACGCCCGCAGGGTGAACATCGGGTCGCACGAGATCGCCAGGAACTCCGCCGCCGCCAGCAGGTCGGGCCGGTCGCGAAGCGTGGTCAGCTCCCTCGTGCACACCCCGCTGAAGGCGTACGGGTAGAACACCAGGACGACGTCCCGGCGGCCGCGGTGGTCGGCCAGCCGGACCGGTTCGCCGTGCTGGTTCCGGGCGGTGAAGTCCGGTGCCCGGCTGCCGACGGCAGGGGTCACCGCACGGTCAGCCCCGGCCGCGCGCCGACTTGGGCACCACCAGCTTGGTGGCCGACCAGTCGTCGGACACGGTCAGGCTGCTCGTGGTCGCCAGTCCGGCCGTCGGGGCCGCCTCGGCGATGTCGCTGGCGTCGACGTACCCGTCGCGGCCGACCTTCGGGGTCAGCAGCCACACCACGCCGCCGGCCTTCAGATCGGTCAGGATGTCGAAAAAGGCGTCGACCAGGTCTCCGTCGTCCTCCCGGAACCAGAGCAGGACGACGTCCACGACCTCGTCGGTGTCCGCGTCGACGAACTCCTCGCCGGTGATCTCCCGGATCGCGTCGCGGAGATCGTCGTCGCAGTCGTCGTCGTACCCGATCTCCTGCACGATCCAGCCGGCCTCCAGGCCGAGCCGGGTCGCCGTGTTCGGCACGCCGCTCTTGCCGTCCGCGTGGTCCGCGGTCGCGCTCACGTGTCCTCCTCCGTGGTCCCCGCTTGCCCGGGGGTAGGCGTCAGTAGCGATAGTCCATCGTGGCCTACCGCGTCGCGCAAGTATGCACGAGGGTTCCGTGACGTGTCCGGTATCCGCGTGCCCGGTCCGGTGCGTGTCCGGTGGGAGCACGCTCAGCCGACCGGAATCGGGCCGCTGTGGAAGGCAAAGTAGAACGCATTCCGAACAGGTGACAGGATTGCGGTGAAGAGCAACCAGAGAGAACGGCAGGACACCGTGGCTTCCGGACACGAACCACCAGCCATCATCACCGAGGGGATGCCCACCCAGCTCCCCGACATCGACCCCGACGAGACACGGGAGTGGGTCGAGTCGCTCGACGCGGTCCTGGACGAACGGGGCAAGGCGCGAGCGCGCTACCTGATGCTCAAGCTGATCGAGCGAGCCCGGGAGCGACAGGTCGGGGTGCCAGCCCTGCGGAGCACCGACTACATCAACTCGATCCCGCCCGAGCGCGAGCCGTGGTTCCCCGGCGACGAGCACATCGAACGGCGGATCCGCGCCTTCATCCGGTGGAACGCCGCGGTGATGGTCAGCAAGGCGAACCGCAAGGGGCTCGAGGTCGGCGGCCACATCGCCACCTACCAGTCCGCGGCCAGCCTGTACGAGGTCGGTTTCAACCACTTCTTCCGCGGCAAGGACCACCCGGGCGGCGGTGACCAGGTCTTCATCCAGGGCCACGCCTCCCCCGGCATGTACGCCCGCGCGTTCCTCGAGGGCCGGCTGTCCGCCGACCAGCTGGACGGCTTCCGCCAGGAGGTCTCCCGCGGTCCGCACAACGGACTGTCGTCGTACCCGCACCCTCGGTTGATGCCGGACTTCTGGGAGTTCCCGACCGTCTCGATGGGGCTGGCGGCGCTGAACTCGATCTACCAGGCGCGCTTCAACCGGTACCTTCACCACCGCGGCATCAAGGACACCAGCCAGCAGCACGTCTGGGCGTTCCTCGGCGACGGTGAGATGGGTGAGCCGGAGTCGCTCGGCGCGATCGGCCTGGCCGCCCGCGAGGAGCTGGACAACCTCACCTTCGTGATCAACTGCAACCTGCAGCAGCTGGACGGCCCGGTCCGCGGCAACGGCAAGGTGATCCAGGAGCTGGAGGCGTACTTCCGCGGCGCCGGCTGGAACGTGATCAAGGTGATCTGGGGCCGGGAGTGGGACAACCTGCTGGCTCAGGACCACGACGGCGTACTGGTGCACAAGATGAACACCACCCCGGACGGACAGTTCCAGACGTACTCCGTCGAGTCCGGCGAGTACATCCGGAACAACTTCTTCGGCGGTGACCAGCGGCTGCAGGCGATGGTCCGCAACCTGTCCGACGAGGATCTGCGCAAGCTGCCGCGCGGCGGTCACGACTACCGCAAGGTGTACGCCGCGTTCAAGAGCGCGACCGAGCACGTCGGCCAGCCGACGGTGATCCTGGCGCAGACCATCAAGGGCTGGACGATCGAGGCGCTGGAGGGCCGGAACGCGACCCACCAGATGAAGAAGCTGACCTCGGACGACCTGAAGGCGTTCCGCGACCGGCTCTACCTGCCGATCGACGACAAGGACCTCGAGGACGCGTACAACCCGCCGTACTTCCACCCCGGCACCGACTCGCCGGAGCACCAGTACATGATGGAGCGGCGCAAGCAGCTCGGCGGTTCGCTGCCCGAGCGCCGGGTGACGCCGAAGACCTCGCTCAAGCTTCCTGGTGACGACGTCTACAAGCCGCTCGGCAAGGGCAGCAACGCGCCCGTGGCGACCACGATGGCGCTGGTGCGGCTGTTCCGCGACCTGATGAAGGACCCGGAGATCGGTTCCCGGATCGTCCCGATCGCCCCGGACGAGTACCGCACGTTCGGGATGGACTCGATGTTCCCGACGGCGAAGATCTACTCGCCGCACGGCCAGCAGTACGAGGCGGTCGACCGCAACCTGCTGCTGTCGTACAAGGAGTCCGAGCAGGGTCAGCTGCTGCACGAGGGCATCAGCGAGGCCGGCGCGATGGGCTCGATGATCGCCGCCGGTACGGCGTACGCGACCCACGGCGAGCCGATGATCCCGTTCTACATCTTCTACTCGATGTTCGGGTTCCAGCGGACCGGTGACTCGCTCTGGGCGTTCGGCGACCAGCTCGGCCGCGGCTTCCTGATCGGCGCGACCGCCGGCCGGACGACGCTGACCGGTGAGGGTCTGCAGCACGCCGACGGTCACTCGCCGCTGCTCGCCTCCAGCAACCCGGCGGCGGTGCACTACGACCCGGGCTTCGCCTACGAGGTCGCGCACATCGTC
>NZ_SMKR01000273.1 GCF_004348725.1 Kribbella turkmenica | reverse complement strand
GGTCGGCGGGGGTTGGTTGGGGTGCTAGGCGGTTGAGCGTTCGTCGGCGGTCCAGTCGGTGTTGAAGCCGCCGAGGTGGGGGTGGTACATGTCGTCGCCGTCGTGCTGGGTGAACTCGACCTTCAGCCACAGCGCGTCGAGCGCGAAGGTCTCCACGCAGGCGTCGATCAGCGACTGCGCCAGCCGAGCTCTGACCTCGGCCGGCCGGCCCTTCCGGATGTCGCACATGATGAGTGCGGACGGCGTCGGCGGACCGGACTCGTGGCACCGCCACACACCTCCCCGGCCGAGGTCGTGGATCGAGACGGTGAGCAGATCCCGGTGGACCTGCATGATTCCTGCGTAGACAGCACCGATGCGCTCGGCGAACGCCTGCTTGGTGGCCTCGTCGGCCGTCACCGGCAGATCAACCTGGATCGACGGCATGGGACTCCTTGGTTCGATTGTCGACAATTTCAAGCTCCCGGGCGGCCGCGAACAGCAGCTGCTCGTTCCCCGGCGCCGAGACGAGCTGTACGGCGACCGGCAGCCCGTCGACCCGCCCGACCGGCACGCTGATCGCCGGCGAACCGGTCAGGTTCCACAAACAGGTCAGGGACAGCAGGGCCTGGCGGACCTCGAGCTGTGCTCCCGCCACGGAGATACTCCGAGCCCCCACGGCCGGCGCCACGATCGGCACGGTCGGCAGAGCCAGTACGTCGTACGTCGTGAGCAACTCGTCGACCATGATCGCGATCTCGTGCCGGGCCTCGCCGGCCCGGGCATACCGCCGGTCGGTCACTTCACCACCTTTGCGGAGACGGGCAAGCACCTCTGGGTCGATGAGGTCCTGATCCGCCGCCAGGTGATGCTCGTGCACGCGAAACGCCTCCCGCCCCTGGAGCACGGAAAACTCCTCGAACAGCGATCGCTCCCACTTCGGGAACCCACTAACGACATCAACCGCAAACCCGGCCCCATCCAGGCGACGCCGCGTCAGCTTCTCGATCCGTGGATCCGTCGCCGCGATCGCCCCCGGCGGAATCCACCCGACAGCAACCCGCCCAGCACCACCGCGAACGTCGAGTGCGCCCGCGCGCTGCGCACCGCCAACCCGCCCAGCACCACTGCCAACCCGCCCAGCACCACCGGCAGCCTGTCCGCCACCACCGGCAACCGGAACGGCGCCACCGGCAAGACGCTTGGCATCACCGGCAACCCCCTGAGCGCCACCAGCAACGCGCTCGGCATCACCCGCGAGTCTGCTGGCATGCCCGTTCGTGACGTCGGGAAGCAAAGACGTCACCGGTCGGTCGCCGATCGCCTGGTACGCGACAAGCGCATCCTCGGACGTCGCCGCGAACACGCCGACGTGGTCCAGACTCGGCGCCAGCGGATAGACACCGGCACTCGGCACAGCGTCGTACGCGGGCTTGAAACCCACCACACCGCACAGCGCGGCCGGAACCCGCACCGAGCCAGCGGTGTCGGTTCCCACCGCGATCGGCACCATCCCGGCGGCGACCGCGACCGCACTGCCGCCGCTGCTCCCGCCAGACATCCGACTCGGATCCACCGGGTTGCGCGAGGCACCATGGACAGACCGATCCCCGGTGGCGCCGTACGCGAACTCGTGCAGCGTGGTCTTCCCGATGATCACGGCCCCGGCGTCGCGCAACCTCCGGACCACCTCGGCATCAGCAGTCGCGAGAGCACCGAACGAGCTGCCTGATCCACAACTCGTGGGCAGGCCGGCCATGTCGACGAGGTCCTTCACGGCAACAGGGATGCCGTGCAGCGGCCCCAGATCGACCCCCGCGGCGAACTGCTCGTCGGCGAGCCGAGCCGCCGCCCGGGCTCCCTCCTCGTCGATCAGCGCGAAGGCGTTCAGGGTGGGATTCAGTTCCCGGGTACGACGTAACGCCGACCCGACCAGCTCGCGCGCCGAGATCTCCCGTCTCCGCAATGCCCGGCCCACCTCGATCGCGGTCATGCGGTGAATCCCGGCACGAGACGGAGCAGCGAAACGACCAGCGCCGTACAGAGACCCATCGACGCGACATTGCCGATGAACGGGTGGAAGCTCCCCGGCAGCCGAGCCGAGATCGCCGCAGCGACCGGCGGAGCGATCAACGCACCGGCGAAGGCACCCACCACAACGGATTCCAACGTCCCGCCGAAGACGAGCACAGTGGCCGGCGCCACCGAGACGACGGGCACGAAGGTCGGATAGAAGCCGTGTGCCTGCCACTTCTTCCGCCAGACGACCACGCCGACGACCGCGGTCAGCACTTGACCGGCGAGCACTGCACCGAAGAGGCCGGATCCGTAGGAAGTGCTGAACGGACTGACCAGGTGTACGACGACCGCGCCCAGAATCAGCGCGGCACTCGCCCACTCGTTGCCGAAGAACTGCGCCTCGGAGAAGTCGGCCAGCGCCCGGCGAGGCACCCACAATCTCGACTGACGTGGAGCCTCGGGAGCCTCCGTCCGCCAAGCGCCAGGCGCCGGCATCCAACTGAGGCGCCGGCACAGCCAGAAAGCCGCGATCGCCGCCAGCCACATACCGGTGGTCGCGCCGACGACCGGCGGAAGGTCGAGCGGAGCGCAGACGTACTCGACCACGAGGATCGAGGCCGGTGGAGTCGACAGCGCTCCCAGCACGGCTGCCGACAGACCGACCCGCCATCCGGGCCCGTAGACAACTACGATCGCGGGAGCCACCGACACCAGCGGGACGAACAAGGGCTGCCAGCTCCCTGGCGCCAACGTCCAGCCCCAGGCAATGTGGCCCAGCATCAGACTGACCAACGCGCTACCCGCCGCCCACGGCCACAGCCCGGTGCCACAGGCCTGGACGAAGCCCTGCCAGCGCCATGACATCCGCGACGCGACATGGCCGAGCAGGCCGCCGGCGAGCAGCAGCGCTCCGGCGGGAGCGACAGCATAGAACTGCGGCTCGCTGATGGAGCCGACCAGCCACGAAGCGAACCGGCTCGCGTCGGCGTAGTCGCCGTCCCACGGCTGCCAGGTCGCATCGCGCGCCACCAGGGAGAACGTCCAGCCGGCGAGGGCCAGCAGCGCGACGCCGGCCAGCCCGGCCCACATCGGGGCGACCCACCGCGCTCCCGGGACAGCGGTCGTACTGCGAACGGTCGTCATGGCGTCACCTCGGCAGCGGAGCACGGCCGGTGTAGCCGAGCATCTGGTCGTACAGGTCGGTACGCCGATCCCGGTGCAGGTCGTTGAGCTGGTTCCAGATCGGAGCCGTGCGTGCGGCCGTCAGGTCGACGTCCGCGTAGATGATCGTGTCCTCGTCCGGTCCGGCGATCCGGTCGATCGGCCACCCGTTCGTGCCGGCGATCAGCGAGTTGCCCATGAAGCCCGCGCCGCGCTCCTGGCCGATCCGGTCCGCGGTGGCGATGAAGACGTTGTTCGCGTGAGCGGCGGTCATGGTCAGGTACGCCGCCATGCAGACGCCGCTCGCGTCGTACAGCGGCGGTGGTGTCCAGACCCAGCCGGTGGGGATGCAGATGATGTCCGCGCCCAGCTGCGCCACGATCCGCGCGGTCTCCGGGAACCAGATGTCCCAGCAGACGAGCAGCCCGATCCGGCCGATCCTGGTGTCGTAGACCGCGAACCCCTCGTCGCCCGGGGTGAACCACAACTTCTCGGTGTTCCACAGGTGCGTCTTGCGGTAGCGGCCGATGAAGCCGTCCGGACCCACCAGTACGGCGGTGTCGTAGAGCGTCACGCCGTCCCGCTCAGCCACGCAGCCGACGATGTACACGTCGCGCGCGGCCGCGATCCGGGCGAACGACTCCACGGTCGGCCCGTCCGGAACCGACTCGGCGTGCGCGTACGCCTCGTCCCGGGTCTCGGACACGTAGCCGGTGGTCGCGAGCTCGGGAAGGACGATCAGGCCGGCGCCCGCGTCCGCCGCCGCTGTCAGCCGCTGCTCCACCGCGAGGGCGTTGGCCTTCAGGTTGTCGACCCCGACCCGGGGTTCGAACTGCACGACCGCCACCCGTACCGGGCTCACTCTCGGATCCGCCTGTGCCGTCATGATCTGGCCTCCTCAGCCGCAGAGTGGTTTCAAATTGAAACCGCATTGTCCTGGAGCGTAGAGGAGCTGGTTTATACTTGCAACCACTTGGCTCCGACGAATTCCGCAGGGGGATCGACCATGCCGAAGCGATTGACCCACGAGCGGGCGGAGTGCCCGGTCGCCCGAGCGGTCGACGTCATCGGCGACCGCTGGTCGCTGCTGATCGTCCGGGACGCCTTCGACGGCATCAGCCGGTTCAGCGAGTTCCAGCGGAACCTCGGGCTGGCGAAGAACATCCTGTCGTCGCGGCTCCGCGAACTCGTCGCGCACGGGATCCTCGAGGTACTCCCGGCCGCCGACGGCAGCGCGTACCACGAGTACGCCCTGACCCAGCGGGGACGCGACCTGTTCACCATCCTGGTCAGCCTGCGGCAGTGGGGCGAGGGGCATCTGTTCGACGAGGACGAGCCGCACTCGGTGCTGCTCGACGTGAAGAACGAGCGTCCGCTCCGGAAGCTCGAGGTCACTGACGCCGGCGGTCACCCGCTCGATTCCTCCGAGGCCTTCGTCCGCAAGGTGAAAGCGATGTGAAAGCGCCTGGTGTGACAGTGGACCGATGCGACCACTGATCGTTTTCAGCGATGTGACGCTCGACGGGTTCATGACCGGGGCGGACAACGACCTCGGGTTCATGGTCGCCGATCCGCAGCTGGCGGCGGAGCTGACGGGCGACCTGACGGCCGTCGCGGACACGATGCTCTGGGGGCATGCGTCGTTCACGCCGGCGGGCGCCTACTGGACGGCCGCCGAGGGGGGAGCTGGCCCACTGGATGAACCGGACCCCTAAGGTCGTGCTGTCCTCGGACACCGACTTCGACGTCAGCTCCTGGCCGAACTCGACGCTGGCCGCCGGCGACGGCGTGGATCACGTACGCCGGCTGAAGGACACGGCCGGCGGCAGTCTGGTGGTCTTCGGCGGCGCCAAGACGGTCCGCTCACTCGTCGCCGCGGACCTCGTCGACGAGTACTGGATCAAGCTCAACCCCGCGATCGTCGGCCACGGCGGCTCCATGTTCACCGACGTCACCGCCCCCCGATCCCTCACGCTGCGCAGCGCGCGGTCCTACCCCTCGGGCACCGTCGCCCTGATCTACTCGGCACGAACTCAGCCGAGGGCAGACTGACCCCAGCGTCGTGCGCCGGTAGCGTCGACGCATGAGAGCTCGGTACGACGGCGTCGCGGACTACTACGCAACCGGCTGGACAGACGATCTCGACGATCCGGTCACGGCCGCACTCCTCGACCTCTTGGGAGAGGTGAACGGGCAACGAGTACTGGACGTCGCCTGCGGCCACGGACGGATCAGCCGCGGACTCGCGCGCACAGGAGCGTCCGTCGTCGGCGTCGATCTCTCGCCGGCGATGCTCGCGAAGGCGGACGAACGCGAAGGCCGTGAAGCACTGGGCATCCGCTACCTCCACGCCGACGCGGCCGACCCGGACCTCCTGCGCGGCGAGACGTACGACGCCGCCGTCTGCAGCATGGGCCTGTCCGACATCGACGACCTGGACGGCACCCTGGCGAACATCCATCGCCTGCTCCGCACCGGCGGCACGTTCGCCTTCTGCATCCTGCACCCCTGTTTCCCAGGAGTAGAGGGCGTTTCCGGTGCCTGGCCGTCCGACAGCACGTATTACGACGAGCGCTACTGGCGGGCCGACGGCGCCTTGTCGACGCTACGACAGCAGGTCGGCGCCAACCATCGCACCTTGTCCACCTACCTCAACACCCTCCAGCACAACGGCCCCACCCTCACCCGAACCGCCGAGC
>NZ_SMKR01000272.1 GCF_004348725.1 Kribbella turkmenica | reverse complement strand
ACTGCGACCGCCCCGCCAACACCGCCGTGATCACCAACCGCCGCTTCGACACCCCCGAAACATCCCGCCCCCACACCTATTCCGATGACTTGAGACACCCCATTCCGATGTCCTGAACCACAACACCACACCCTCCGCCACACCCTCCGCTCGACCGGCGCCGAATCGCCTTCTGACCTGCGAAAACGCGGCGCGGTAGGCCAACTTTTGCCTGTCCGGTTGTGGCCGGTCAGTATCGGGAGATGTCGGCCATTCGTGCCCTATGCGTGCCCTCGTATGAACTCATGGCGCGTCCCCAGACGGTGCCGGACGAGATCCGCATTGCGACCCCACCCCCTGGTGTTCCAGCCGGTTCCGGACAGGCTGAAACACCAGGGGGTGCCCGTGCGCATCGGCCCAGTTGGCCAACCGCCCGCTGGTCAAGCCCCTCGCCCCGGACTGGCCAAGGGCATCTGTCAGAAGTAGCCAACGTGATAGCCGTGCGCGATGATCTCCGCAAACGCGCGCCACCTTGGGTCGCCGCCAGTGAGGAATGGTGAGACTGTCCGATGAGATGCAGTCGGGGGAGGACACGGCACCGCTACCGCAGTCGCCATTCGGCAAACGTTGCCCGAGGTACACGTCGGCGACTGCAATCAGGATCACACCCTTGTGTGGCCCAATGCTCCACGACCCGGCACGAGCTGGAGCAGCGGGCGTCGGTCCCTCGGCCACGGCCCGGCCGCCGTGCTGTGGGCGATCTGCGACGCGGTCGTGGATGGGTACGAGGGGGTCGCCGCCGCGGTCGAGGTCGACGTGGACGAGGTGGAGTCGTCGGTGTTCTCGCCGGAGCGGACCAGTGACGCCGAGCGGATCTACAAGCCGAAGCGCGAGGTGATGGAGATGCGCCGCGCGGTCGGGCCGCTGAAGGAGCCGCTGGAGGCGTTCTCGCACGGCACCGTCCCGCTGGTCAGCCGGGAGGCGGCGCCGTTCTTCCGCGATGTGGTCGACCATGTGGTTCGGGTCTCGGTCCAGCAGAACGACGACATGCGCCGGATCTCCGCCTGGGTCGCGATCGCCGCCGTACCGACCGCGCTGGCCGGGATCTGGGGGATGAACTTCGAGAACATGCCCGAGCTGAAGTGGCACTTCGGGTACTTCGCGGTGACGGGTCTGACGACCGGCTGCTGCGTGGTGATGTACGCCCCGTTCCGGCGGGCCTGGCTGGCTGTAGAGAATTGGCCGGAGACGCCGCCGGGGTAGCCGGACATGGAACGGGCATGACGTCATCGCCTGTCGCCGGCTCCGGCCCACCGCGCGTCCTCCGGCTGGCCGACCAGCCCGAGGCCCCTGCCACCGTTCCGGCCGCGGACGAGGTGCGGTTCCGGGAGCTGTTCGAGAGCAACTACCGGCAGCTGATCGGATACGCGCTCCGCCGGGTGACCTCGGCCGACGACGCCACCGACCTGGTCGCCGACACCCTGCTGGTCGCCTGGCGGCGACTCTCCGAGGTCCCCGACGACGGCACCGAACGGCTCTGGTTGTACGGCGTCGCGCGCCGTGTCCTGGCCAACCACCGGCGCGGCGCGATCCGGCGCGAACGGCTCGGCGACCGGCTCCGGCACGAGCTGCACCAGATCGTCCCGGACCCGGCCGACGCCAGCGATTCCGCGGTCGTGGTCCGGGCCGCGATGGCCCGGCTCGGCGACGACGACCGGGAGCTGCTGATGCTGACCAGCTGGGACGGCCTGGAGCCGCGCGAGGCCGCCGTGGTCCTCGGTGTGCCCGCGCGCATAGTCCGTACCAGGCTTCATCGGGCCCGCGGCCGGCTGCGGAAACTTCTCGGAGACGCCTTCAGCACAGGCGGACATGAACGGGACGACAACCACCCCGCGCCATCAGCTCAGGAGGAGCGATGAACGACCACGAGCTCGACCGGCTGATCGCGCAGGCCGACCCGTTCGGCGCCGACCAGGTTCGGCGGCTGCCGGCCAGTGGCGCCGGCGCCGAGCTACTGGAGGAGATCTTGACCACCACCGAACCCACCCCGACCGCCCGCCGGCGCCGCCCGATCCTGATCGCCGGGGTGGCCGCGGCCGCGGTGGCCGCGGTCACGATCGGCGGCGTGCTGATCCCGGAGGACCACCCGGCCGCCTCCGTCGTGCCCGGCGCACCGGCTCCCGCCTACGCCGCCGAGGTCCGCGCGATCGCCGAGGCGAACTCCCGGATTCTGCTCGGCGACGGCTGGAAGATCGTCCGCGTCTCCGACTTCAGCAAGAAGTACGGCGAGATGACCTTCGGCAAGGGCAAGCAGGAGGTTTCGATCGCCTGGTACCCCGCCAACGAGCATGCGTCATTGCTGGCTGACAGGGCCCGCGGCGGCAACAAGGTGCGCCAGGTCGAAGCGCTCGGCCGGAAGGCGACCCGGATCCAGTACCTCGGGCCCGAGAACAAGCCTGGCGGCACGGGGATGAACGGCAAACAGGTCCCCACCTACGCCAACCCGACGGCACCAGCCGGCAAGAACCTGGTCGAGAAGCCCGGCAAGCTTGTCCCGAGCACGGACTTCGCCACGATCCTGCCGCCGGGCGGCGCGGGCGGCGCGGGCGTCGCCGAGATCCGCGCCGACCTGGGCTCGGAGCGGGCGTACATGGACATGCTCGGCAAGGCTCGCACGGTCGACGTGACGACCTGGCTGGACGCGATGCCGCCGACGGTGGTGCGGCCGGAGGCGCGCCGCCAGGTGATCGACGAGATCCTCGCCGGCCTGCCGCTGCCGGCCGGCCTGGACAAGCAGAAGCTGTACCAGGGCGGCGTCGCCGACCGGTACCAGGTCGGCGCCAAGGTGACCGGCGCGGTGGCCTGCGGCTGGATCGGTCAGTGGGCGCAGGCCAAGAAGAACGGTGACGCCGCCAAGAAGGCCGAGGCCGCCAAGGCGCTGGCCGGCAGCCGGTCGTGGAAGATCCTGATCGAGATGAACAGCCAGGGCGACTTCCCGGAGACGATCTGGGAGTTCGCCGACTCGATCACCAAGCACGACGTGATCGACAGGGAAGGCAAGCCGGGCCGGCAGGACGAGTACAAGGAAGGCCTCGGCTGCGACTGAGCCGGGCGGTACCGGGCGTCGAGGGGCGTCCGGTACCGCCCCGCCAATCTCGCACAACCAGCCAGGCGCGCCGGATCCCGATCCCAGAACGTCTCGAACGCCACCGCACCAGCATGGCTAACACCTAGCCCATCACGTTTGCGGCTGATGACAGCGTCCTTACCAGCACGAACCTCGCGGGTTCAACCGGACTGAATGGATCTCGATGAGAACTCACGGCCTTGCGGCCGTCGCGGACACCGAACTGCGGTGGGTTCGCCGCCCGAGTCTGGAAGTTTGGGTTGTTCTACGGCTGTGGCTTATGCGCCGTCGGTGCACATGTACTCGTTCACCGAGCTATATCCCCAAGCGGCGACGTGGTGTGAGTAGGACGAGTCCCAGGCGCCGTTGTACACCCGCTGGTAGTAGCTGTGTCGGTCAGCCGGGGCCGGTCGGT
Source organism: Kribbella turkmenica (assembly GCF_004348725.1). Classification (GTDB taxonomy): domain Bacteria; phylum Actinomycetota; class Actinomycetes; order Propionibacteriales; family Kribbellaceae; genus Kribbella; species Kribbella turkmenica. The sequence goes on along the minus strand of NZ_SMKR01000272.1, from coordinate 2,351 downwards.
GTTCTTCCCGCTGACCTTGTCCTCGAAGACCTTGTCGAGCTGGACGCCGTCGAGCTGGCGATCGGTGTTCTGGTCGAAAGTGCTGACTCGGATGTAGCCGACGATCATGGCTTCTCGGTCCGCTCCTGCACGAAATGTGTCAAGTAGAACTCTCAGACCTCGGTTGCGGCAGTCATTCGGGATTCTGCCCGGGCGTCGCCATCGCAACAGACTGCTGCGATGGCGACTCAGACAGCGCGCTCAGGACCGGTTGCGGTGGCGGTTGCGACAAGGATCATGTGGTTGTCGGTCATGTACGCCGTCGGGCTCCAGCCGCGGGAGCGCAGGTCGGACTCGAGTTCGTCGACGGTCCAGTACCGCTTCAGCACGCTGAACTGGCGCCCGTCGGCCAGCTGGCGCTGCTCCATTCGCCCGCCGGACGGTTGGGGCGACAGTGAAGCGCTGTCGATGACGAAGACCCGGCCGCCGGGTTTGAGCGCTGCCCGAATCCCGGCCCAGAACCCTGCCAGCCGATCGTCGGGGACGTGCGACAGCCAGTATGTGAACATCACCACGTCATACGACGCCGGCGCCGGACGCCAGCCGAACACATCGGCCACGACGTATTCGATGTTGAGTGGTGCCCCGGCGAGTCGGTCGCGGTTGTGCTCGAGGACCTCCGGTGATGCGTCGACGGCGGTGACTTGTTGGGCGTGTCCGACCAGGTGCCGGGTCCATAACCCGGTGCCGCAAGCCAGCTCGAGCACCCGTCCTGTCGGAGCGAAGTCGTGCAACGCTGCCTCGGCCTGGGCGACGTCGTGGAACCACTGCCGCTCGAGTTCGGGTGGCAGCGCATACCGTCCTCGACGGACCCACCACTCGTCGTACTCCCCGGCGCGCGCCCGGTAGTACTCGATCTGCTCGGCAACCGCGTCGTCCACCCCCGCGACGATAGTGCACCAGGAGCCGCTCACCAGGGTGCAGCCAACTGTTGTCGCCGAAGTTGCGATGACCACCGCCGAACTCAGATTGCGCATTGATCGATCAGTTTCTGCGCCGAGCCGCTCTAGACTCCCGAGCCCGACCGTTCGGAGAGACTCTTTGCGCCGGCTGTCGGATCCGAGGTGGGGTGTTCGTAGTAGTGGTGTGAGTTGCGACCCCTTCGACAGAAAGGCATGGCGCCATGCGGAAACTGATGTACGGCATGAATACGACCCTGGACGGCTACATCGCCGCGCCGGGCGACGACCTTGGCTGGAGCGGGGCGAGCGACGAGTTGTTCCAGTGGTGGCTCGACCAGGAGTTGGCGATCGGGCTGTTGATGTACGGGCGCAAGCTGTGGGAGGCGATGAGTTCCTACTGGCCGACCGGCGACCAGCAGCCCGACGCCACCCCGGCGCAGATCGAGTTCGCGCGGAACTGGCGGGACACGCCGAAGGTGGTGTTCTCCTCGACGATCGACAAAGTCGACTGGAACACCCGCCTGGTCACCGGCGACGCGGTCGCGGAGATCACCCGACTCAAGGCCGAGGACGGCGGGCCGATGAGGGTCGGTGGCGCCACGCTCGCCGGGGCGGCCATGCGGGCCGGGCTGGTCGACGAGTACGAGATCGTCACCCATCCGGTGCTGGTGGGTGACGGCACACCGTTCTTCACCGCGCTGGACAGCTGGGTGAACCTGAACCTGGTGGAGACGCGGACGTTTCCCGGCGGCGTGGTCCTGACCAGGTACGAGACAAGACGTTGAGCGACGGTGGCTCGGCGCACGCTCCCCGACATCAGGAGAGGGGTTCCACCAGTACCTGCCGTCGTGCCGTGTCGTGTGATCTGCGACTGGCGCGCGTGGCCGGCTGGTAAGCGTTGTTGCCGTGGCTCTCAGGATCAGGCAGTTAGCGAGTGGCCGCGCCGTTCGAGGACGGGGCTCGCGGCGCTCGGGCCGCGCCTTGATTCGATGACAGGTCAATTCGGCATTGCGGCGGGGACGGATCGGCACGATCGCGGCCGTCCTCGTGGGTTCGAATTCCACATCCTCCGCCTCTGTGCGAGGCGCGGTGTCGGATCGGGTGGCAACCGTTCGTAGGAGAGGTGAAAGGGCGCCCTTGGGGTGTCTCACCGGTCTAGGAGCACATCATGACTGCTACGTACACGTTCGACGTCTTTTCCAGCCTTGACGGTTTCGGGTCGCACACAGGTGAATGGGGTGGCTATTGGGGGAAGCAGGGGCCTGAGCTGCTCGGGCGGCGGTTGGAGTTGTACGGCGGGGATCATCGGATGGTGTTCGGGGCAACGACGTACCGGGCGCACGCGGAGATGCTGGCGGCGAGTCCGGAAGGGGCCGAGGCGCGGGACCCGTGGGTCATGCGGATGCGGGA
>NZ_SMKR01000271.1 GCF_004348725.1 Kribbella turkmenica | reverse complement strand
CCTCCGCCGTTGCGCCGGAGGAGAGGACGGCCGTGCTGGAGTGTGTGTTGATCGAGTTGGCCGCCGACGAGGTGACGTTCGTGGCGACCGATCGGTATCGGCTCGCGATGCGCACGGTGCAACCGGTGGAGTTCAGCGGTGCGCCGGCGCGGTTGCTGGTGCCGGCGGCCGAGTCGAGCGGACTGAGCCGCTGGGTCGCCGCGGGCGAGGTCGTCCGGCTGGAGACCCGGCCCGGCGGGGCCGCGATCGTCCGGGACGGGGAAACGCACGAACTCACCGCGGTCTCCGGTGACTACCCGGCGTACGGCGTGATCCTCGACGGACTGACACCGCCCGAGTGCCGCGTGGTCGTGAACCGAACGGCGCTGCGATCGGCGCTGGAAGGACGCGAGGTGGTTGCCTTCGACGTCGAACCGGGGCACCTGCGGCTCGACGGCGAGGTCAAGCTCGACGTGATCGGGTCGGGCTCGACCCGGATCGGCTTCACCGCATCTCTGCTGGCGGCCGCGCTGGACGCGAGTGTCGGACCCGACGTGCTGCTCGAAATCTGCGCGCCGGACCGGCCGGTCGTCGTCCGCTCGGCCGACCAGGGCACGTTCACCACGCTGGTGATGCCTGTCCGGCTGGGAGGGTGAACCGCGGCTGCTACGGCTGGCTGGCGGGTTCCACACTCTCGGCGTTCGGCGACAGTGCGCTGTTCTTCGCACCGGGCTGGGCGGCAACCGGGATCGCCCCGCACATCGCGGGGTTGGTGCTGACCGCATTCACCCTGCCGCGCGCCGTACTACTCCTACTCGGCGGAGTCCTGGGCGATCACTGCGGTCCACGCCGGATCCTGCTGGCCTGTTCCGCCGCAGCCCCGCATCGCTGCTGCTGTTGACAGCATGTTGTCGTCATGACAGTATGCTGTCTATGAAGACAGCTTATGTGGGTGTGTACGAGACCTGGGCGGACTGGGAGATCGGGTATCTGCTGGTCGAGTTGCGGACCGGGCGGTTCACCGGTGAGCAGTGGAACGTCGTGACGGTGGGCGAGACCACCGACCCGGTGACGACGATGGGTGGGTTGCGGATCGTGCCGGACATGGTGCTCGCGGACGTCGAGCCCGAGGACGGCGACCTGTTCGTGCTGGCCGGGTCGGCGCAGTGGGACGAGGGCGGCGGGGAGGCGTTCGCGAAGACGGCGCAGCGTTTCCTCGAGGCCGGCGTACCGGTCGCGGCGATCTGCGGTGCGACGGCCGGGCTCGCGCGGGCGGGGGTGCTCGACGACCGCAGGCACACCAGTGCGGTGAAGGAGTATCTGCTGGCCACCGGCTACCAGGGCGGCGACAACTATGTGGACGAGCGCGCGGTGGTCGACGGTGACCTGATCACGGCCGGCCCGGACTCGCCGGTGCAGTTCGCCCGGGCGGCGATGCAGCGGCTCGGGCTCGCCTCGGACGAGAAGCTGGACGCCTACGAAGGCGTGTTCCACCGCGCCGACCCGTCGGCCTACCCGGCCCTAGTCGGCTGATGACTGTTCCTCCGCGCAAGGACTGGCCGAAGCCGGACCCGCAGTCGGAGGACGCCGCGGTCCTGACCGACGTCATGCTCGCGACCTTCCGGCTGAACGCCCGGCTGATGGAGGCCGCCCAGGACCTCGCCGCCCACGGCGGGCTGACCGCCGCGTGGTGGCAGGTCCTCGGCGGCGTGCTGGACGAGCCGCGTTCGGTCGCCGAGGTGGGCAGGATCATGGGCGTCAGCCGGCAGGGTGTGCAGCGGATCGCCGACCTGCTGGTCGAGCGCGGCCTGGCGGAGTACCGGCCGAACCCGGCCCACCGCCGCGCCAAACTGCTCGCGTGCACCGAGGCCGGCTACTGGGCGATCCGGCAGATCTCGATCGCCCAGCACCCGTTCGCCGAGAAGCTCAGCGCGAACGTCGGACTGGACGACCTCCGGACGACGCTCGCCACCCTGCGGACGCTGATCACGAGGCTCGAAGAAGCTTGACCGTCAGGCTCCGCCCGTACGTGTGGTGAGTGGTGAACGTCAGCCGGGTCCCGGTCGGAGTCCGCACCACCTGGACACCGGGATCCGCGGAGACCGGCCGGAGGTGCTCCGCCCACAGGTTCACCGTGATCGTGTCGCGCGAGGTGGTCGGGTCGGACGCGGCCACCGTGATCGAACCGTCCTTGTGCCGTTGCAGCAGCACGGACGCCGGTCCGTCGATCGTCAGACCGGGCAGGTGGTGCCGGCCGGGACCGAAGGTGTTGGCGCCGGTCAGCCCGAGCCCGCGGTGGCGGATCGCCTGTAGCCGCGGGGTGTTCGACAGCATGGTGACTCGCCCGTGCCGGTAGCCGCGCAGCGCCGATTCCGTTGCGTTAGGCACCAATGCGTAGGCCATCGAGCGCTTGGATCCGGCCGGCTGCGCGACCGTCAGTCCGAACACCTGCTTGGTCACCGCCGTATCCGGGTTCGACGTCCGTACGACCCGCCGGCTCCGCGTCACCTGCTGCAACTCCACCGACACCTGACTCGGCTGGAGGAAGTAGTACCCGAGCGACACCGCGCCGTTCGCGTACCGCAGCCACCGCGGATCCGTCGTACCCGTCCCGGTCCAGGCCTCGCCGTCCCGGCGTTCGCCGGTGATCGTTACGGCATCGCCCGGAGCGGCGATCCGGGTGTCGATCGTGGTGGTGACGGCGCGGTCGGCATCGCGCACCCCGGCGGCCAGGACGACGATCTCGTCGTCGAGCAGGAACCACGACTTGGTCGCCTCGGCGTTGCGGTAGACGACGAAGTCGTCGGGCAGGATCTCCCGGGAGGCGTAGGCGAAGTCGCTCGACTGGACCCAGCCGGCCGCGCCGTACGCGCCGAGGCTGGCGCCGCCGGAGTACGCGTTCGTCCCGGTCGGGAAGTAGACGTAGGTGTTCTGCGACTCGCTCGAGGGCGTGAAGTTCAGCGGGTGGTCCGGGTTGTCGTAGTACGGCGTTCCGTAGAGCTCCGGGATCGACCTGCGGGTTTCGACCGGTGCGGTCACCCCGCCGAGCGCGTACGGCGAGACCGTGGTGAAGTAGTCGATGCCGAAGGCCTGTGTCTGGTCCTGGCCGGACAGGTAGAGGTAATGCGCGCCGTCGCCCTGGAACCATGGGAGCAGGTTCTCGCCGCTCATGTACTCGTACTTGCTGATCCGGTCCGAGTTCCGGGCCAGCGCGAACGCGAACCCGGGGCGCCGGTGCACGGTCCGGTCCATCGCGTTGAACGCCGTCGTGCTCGCGGCCGGGTTCAGGTCGGCCGGCACGATCGCCGGGTCGGCCTTGAGGTCGGCGAACCGGGCGATGCTGACCGGGGAGACGAAGCTGTTCGGGTTGATCGTCGGCCGGGCGGTGAACTTCGCGAACGACTCGAGCCGGCCCGCGTCGGTCCCGGTCGCGTAGTCGGCCAGGTCGACGACCGCCTCCACGACCACGGCGACGTCGGCGTACCCGGTGGTGGTCCGGGAGACCGCACGGCCCTTGACGATCTCCATCATCCAGCCCTCGAAGATCAGCGGCGCGAACCCGTGCTCGACCCAGCCCTGGACCACCCCGACCAGGTCGTCGCTCTGCGCGTACTCCGTCCCCGCGAGCACCTTGATCGTCTGGACGACCCGGCTGAGCAGGCCCTTGCCGTACGAGCCGGTGTAAGCGACCGACGAGTGCTGGATGAACGAGCCGTCGGCGTAGTACCCGTCGGTGACACCGTGCTGGAGGTTGTACGGGTCGATCGTCGCGAACACGGTGAACTGGTCCTGCAGCGCCTTCCGGATCCGCGCGTCGTCACCCATCAGCGCACCTTGCAGGAGCCGGTTGGCGGTGATGTCGACCAGGTTCGCGCCGGTGTGGAACCGCGAGTCCAGGTCGACGTCGCCGTCCTTGCCGTTGCGCAGGTAGGCGTCCATCGACGGCACGTACCGCGCGATCAGCTCGGCCGGCGCGTCCAGCAGGGCCAGCGTCTTCGACACGTGCGTCGAGATGCCGATCTCCCAGTGGAACCAGTTGCCGTAGTACCCCGTCGACTGGTCGCCGTAGTAGTTCTCGTGCAGCCAGACCAGCTTCTCGGCGACCCGGGCGCGGATCTGCTCGTTGCCCTGCAGGTCGGAGGCCGGCCCTGGCCGCTTGGTCGCGAGCGCGATCTCGTAGAGGTGCAGGTACGACGCGTTCAGGTTCGGGTCGCTGGTACCGAGGGGGAGACCGGCGAACAGTTCACCGGCTCCGGCGCCGTCCATCGCGGTCAGCCAGGTCCGGGCGGTCCTGTCGATCGCGGTGAGCTTGGCGGCGACCTCGGGGCGCGCGTTCGACTCCGGCGTACCGGCGTAGATCGCGACCGTGTTGGTGAGCAACTGGTTCGCGTCGGCGACCGCGCTGCGGGTGGCGCGGGCGCTGGGCGCGGGGTTGACCGCGGTCAGCAGTGCGGTGGCGGGTACGAACGACAGCAGGCAGCGGCGGGTGATGTCCACAAGTACTCCCAGGCGGATGGGAAAAACCTCACCCGGGGAGTCAACCAGCCGGAACTATCCTTCGGCAACCGCTTACAACCTGAGGTTTCAGGAGAAATCTCAGGAGCCGCCCGCACCCACCAACTGGCCGTCGACCGACAGGATCCGGATGGCGCCGCCGGACTCCTTGGTCGGGATCACCAGCGCCGCCTGGTACAGGTAGCTCTGGTGCAGCGTCTGGGTGAACTTCACCATGCTGCTGAACGCGGTCGCCTCGCCGCTGGTCCAGTACGCGTTCGACCCCGGCTCGACCCGCTGCAGGTACTGCTCGGTGAGCGCCACGAAGACCAGCGCCTCGCCGGTCGACGTGATGAATGTCAGCGGCTCGCCGGACGGCTCGAAGGTGTCGGCGACGCTCGCGATGTACGTCTCCTTGGTGTCCGCGACCTTCGCCTTGGCCCGCCGCTCGAGCAGCGATGTCGTCCCCGGTGACGGAGCGAACAGCTTCGCCTCCGCCGACCCGGCGCCCTCCGACAGGTACGTCGCCAGGTTGGTGGCCGCCGAGGCCGGCAGCCTGACCAGCTTGTCCAGGTCGGCCTGGACCGGCGTCCGCAGCCCCTCCATCGACGGCAGCTTCGTCGACTGCAACGGGTAGACAGAGTTCGTCAGCAGCCACGGCGTACCGGCGCTCTCCCGCTGCCAGACGCCGAGCTGACGGCTGCCCGGGTCGTCGGAGACCCCGGAGCTGACCACGAACCGCATCGGGTACGAATCGAACTCCGGGGCGCCGATCTGCGGCTCGGTGAAGCTGAACGGCTTCGCCTTGTCCTTGCCGGCCGCGTCCAGCTTGCGGCCGATCAGGTAGCCGGCCCGAGTCTGGGCGAGCGTCGGGCCGGCCTCGATGGTCTCCGCCAGCTTGGCGTCGCGGCCCTGGTTCGCCTGGTTGTTCAGCTCGTTGTACCGCTGGACGACGGCCTGGGCGTCGGCGAGCGTGATCGCCGGCCGGGAGTTCGGCACGGCCGCGCTGTTCTCGGCCGGCAGCAGTCCGCAGCTCGTTGTCGTCAGCAACATGGCGCCGCTGGCCAGCAGCGCGGCGGTCTTCCGGACGGCCTCGTCGCTGCGCTCGAACTCCGGCGACTCCTCCAGCCGGACGGTCTCCGGCTCCTCCTCGTACTCGGTGATCTCGTACGAGACCTCCTGGTACTCCGCTTCTTCGTCGTCCGGCTTGACGGCGCCGACCGCGACCAGGAACGCCGGGGACTTCGCCTTGGCCACCGCGACCGGCGACATCAGCATCGGCGCGGTGGTGATCGGCTCGCGCGGCTCGACCGGTCGGCGTACCGGCGGCTGATAGACCGGCGGGTCGACCGGGGCCGTGGCGGCGCCGCTCCCGACCGGGGCCGGGCCGGGCGGTGCCTGGGTGGGGCCGGCGGCCGGTGCCGCGG
>NZ_SMKR01000270.1 GCF_004348725.1 Kribbella turkmenica | reverse complement strand
ACACGGGTCGGCTCCGCGCTGGGAGTCGGTACTGTCGGCTCGGCGTCGTCGCTGCTCACGGTGCCCGCCTCACGTCGTCGTCTGGTCGTCGGTCGGTGATCCACCCCGGGTTGCGGAAGGACCTACCGAATTCGATTATCCCAGCTTCCCGGAAAGCGCACCCATCGGAGTGAGCCACGTCGCGATTCTCGCCAGTCCGGCCCCCGTCCGCTGGACCGCGGTCAGCGTGACCGGCACGTCGTGCGGCAGCGCGTCGACCACCTGATCGAGCCGGTCCGGCGGCAGGTCGCCGATCAGCGTGTAGACGATCCCGCCCGAGGACCACACGACGTACGACGGCATCCCGTAGCGCACGTGGACACCCGGGGTCCCGGTCGGGCTGAAGCCGGCGACCGCGGCGGGGTCGAGCACGCCCCGCTGCTCGAACAACGAGACGTTGAACAGGCCGTCGGAGTACGAGAACTGCAGCGACCCGTTGGTGCTGTCCTGGTGGACGTCGTACAGCTTGAGCGACGCGGGCAGCTCGGGGGCGCAGACCCAGCCCTGGGAGCGCAGGTTGTCGACCTTGCCCATGCCGAGCGACTCGACCCCGTTCGGCGCCATCGGCGGCAGATGGCCGAGGAACTCCGAGTCCTCGATCTCCAGCTCGGTGAACACGGTCGCGCGGACCAACGTCGTGCCGTCCTCACTGAACAGCTGCCGCTGCAGCAGCAGCCCGGTCGCCTTGTCGATCCAGAAACGGGCGGCCAGCGTCTGGTCGTCCCGCAGCGCCTCGACCACTACGGCCGTCCGGCCGATGGTGTCCGTGCAGCACGTGTAGACGAGCTCGTACGTCGCCTGCAGCAGAGTCAGCGGTCCACCGTCGACCGCGGCACCCTGGCTGGTCGCACGCTGCACGAACGCCTTGGCACCAGGTGACGACGAGCCGACCACACTGATCTCAGAACCCTGCGAGGCGGCGTGGACGATGTCCAGCATCGCTGAACTGGCGCCCTGCGGTCCCCACGAGGTGACGATCTGCGTGCCGTGGTATGACACATGGTTCGGCGCTCCAGCCGCGCGGGTCAGCCAACTGATCGCCTGCGGCGAGTCCTCGCGGGTGGTGGTCGGTGGCGCCGCGACAGCAGGCGCGGGCAGGCCGAAGCCGATCAGTGCGGTGCTGACCAGTACGGCGAGCCGGGGGAGGCTCACGGGTCAGCGTCCTGTCAGGGCCACCGGCTGCAGCGTCGGGCTCAGCCCTGCGTAACCAGCGCCGTTGTACGAGTTCAGCACTGCCATCGGGTCAGCGAACGGCGCTCCGCCCGTCGTGCTGGCGTGGTCGGACGAGAAGCTCGCCACCGGAGGCTGCAGCGCGGGCGGCTGCTCCTGCCGGGACGGGTCGCCGACGACGAACGCCGTACCGAGTAGCGACGCGACGGCCGCGGCCGAGCCGGCAGCACCGAGTACGCCGGTACGACGGCGGCTGCGCGTCGTCCGAGGCGCACCTGGTCGGGTCGCACCCGTCCGGGCGGCCGGGAACGCGGACCGCTGCGGGAAGAGCGACATGGCCGGTGTCAGCACCGGGCGAACCTCCTCGCGCGGCTCCGGCGAGAACGACGAGACGCCCATCAGGCGCTGCATCAGGTCGGTGGAGGGCTCAGGCGTCTCCAGAGCCGCCATCCGGGCCTTGAGGCGGCGCTGGGCGTCCACCTGGGCCCGGCAGCTGTCACAGCCGACCAGGTGGCTCAGGACCTTGTCCCGGGAGTCGTGGTCGAGCGCACCGTCGACGACGGCGCTGAGCTTGTCCAGCGGATGCTGCAGGGTCACCGGAGCTCACCTCCGTCGCCGAGGAGTCCGTCGGCGGGCGGGCCGCCGACGCGGGTCTGGCCGGACCGCGGCGCCCGGTGCTCGAGGTGCTTGCGCAACATCGAGCGGCCCCGGTGGATCCGGCTGCGGACGGTGCCGAGCTTCACGTCCAGGACGTCGGCGATCTCGTCGTACGTCATGCCCTCGATGTCGCAGAGCACCACGGCGGCGCGGAAGTCCTCGGGCAGCGCGTCCAGCGCGTACTGCACGTCGTGGTCGAACAGGTCGGAGTCCAGCTTCTCGGCCGGGCCGACGCCCTTGGCCGGCAGCCGGTCGTGCGCGTCCTCCGGCAGCCCGTCGAACCGGATCCGCTGCTTGCGCCGGGCGCCGTCCAGGAACAGGTTCGTGGTGATCCGGTAGAGCCAGCCCTCGAACGTGCCCGGAGTGTACGACGACAGTGAGCGGAAGACCCGGACGAAGACCTCCTGGGTCAGGTCCTCGGCGTCGTGCTTGTTGCCGGTCAGCCGGTAGGCCAGCCGGTAGACGCGGGCGGAGTGCGTGCGGACGATCTCGTCCCAGGACGGCAGCGCGTCCGGCGCCGGCTGGGGCGCGGGGGCCACGGAGATGTCGGCCGGCTTCACCGCAACGCCTCCCAGGGTTGGTTCGGCAATGAGCGTGAAGGCCATGGTGCCGCGGTCACCGTCCTCTGCGCACGTCGGGAACACCCGGGTTCGACCCTGAGTTGCTCGTACGACGGCTCAACGCGGCGCTCCGGACGGAAGTTCCCGGCCGGTGCCTCCACAGAACGAGACGCGCTGACAGTCATTTTCGTTGCGGTCCTACTTCTCCTCGATCACCGCGATCGGGTCGCCGTCGCGGACGACCTCGCCCTCGGCGACCTTCAGTTCGACGACGGTGCCGGCCACCTCGGCCAGTACGGGGATCTCCATCTTCATCGACTCCAGGATGACCAGGGTGTCCTCGGGTCCCACGGCGTCTCCTGCCCGGGCAGTGACCTTCAGCACATTCGCCACCAGCTCTGCCACCACGGTGTGACTCAACGCACGCTCCTCGGCTCCGGGACGTCTCGTCATCGATCCTAGGTCCCCCACCCGTCGCTCCGGCGGGCGGCCCGAGTACGTCGTCATCGTGGCCGCGGCCGCCTCCGGCCTCGCGATGACGACCTGGCCGCTCGCCACGACGTTCGCCGTACTTCCTGCTGCTGGTGACACTGACAGGGCTGGTCGAAGGCCGGATGACGCCGGCTTGTTCGCGGCCCGTCAGCAGTACAGCTCTGAGGCCCTGCAGGGTCGGGTCAACACCCCGGCCGGCCGTCGTCGTCAGTCCAGGATGACCGAGCGGCTGAGGCTGCGCGGCTGGTCGGGGTTGAGGCCGAGGTTCAGCGACTTGGCGACAGCGACTCGTTGGGCGACCACCAGGGACGCCATCGGGTCCAGGTCGGCGTGGTGGACGATCGTCGCGCCGGTCGCGGTGACGTCGTCGAGCAGGCCGGCCGGCGGCTCACCGAAGATCCAGACGCCGCGGCCGGGCTGGGCGATCGCGATCGGGCCGTGCCGATAGTCCATCGCCGGGTAGGCCTCGGTCCACGCCGACGCCGCCTCACGCTGCTTCAGGGCCGCCTCGTGCGCCAGGCCGACGGTCCAGCGCGTGCCGACGTACGTGACCTGTTCCAGCTTCGCCAGCTCGTCGACGTCCACGGTGAGCGCCGTTTCGGCGTCCGCGGCGGCCTGCCGCAGGCTTTCCCCCAGCGACGCCCGCAGCAGCGCCAGAGTGGTCGTGGCGAACCGGGTCTGTACGACGGACTGCTCGTCGGCGAAGTCGAGCAGGACGGTGTGGTCGGCCAACTCGACGATCGCCGAGTCCGCGGTCGCGGTGATCGCCACAGTCGGCAGGTCGGTCGCCCGAATCAGGTCCAGCACCTCGGTCGTCGTACCGGAGCGGCTGATCACGACCACCGCGTCGTACGACCGGCCGGCCGGGAACTCCGAGCCCGCGAACGCGTCCGTCTCGCCCTGACCGCTGTCCTCGCGCAGCGCGGCGTAGGCCATGGCCATGAACCACGACGTCCCGCAGCCCACCGCCGCGACCCGTTGACCAGGCTTCGGCAATGCGCCACCGTACTGCGCGAAACCGTCCGAGACCTGCCGCCACAGCTGGGGCTGAGTGGCGATCTCAGTGCTCACAAATGGCGTTCCGGTCATCTTGTCTCCGCACTTGTCGTGGTCGAAACTGCTCGAACGTGATCGAATGGTGCCAACCAGCCGGCATCCGGCTGACCGATTGTGTGAAGGAGGAGCCCCGGGTGAAGCGTTATGAACGCCTGAACACCTTGCTCGAGTCGCTCGCCGAGAAAGGCGCCATCGACGTCGACGAGCTCGCCGAGCAGCTGCACGTGTCCGCGGCGACGATCCGGCGCGATCTCGACCACCTGGGCAAGCAGCAGCTCCTCACCCGGACCCGCGGCGGCGCGGTCGCCAACGCGGTGTCGTACGACCTTCCGCTGCGCTACAAGACTGCGCGTTTCGCGTCCGAGAAGCAGCGGATCGCGCAGGCGGCGGCCACGCTGGTCCGGCGCGGGATGGTGATCGGCATGAACGGCGGCACCACGATCTCCGAGGTGGCGCGCACGCTGGCGACCCGGCCGGAGCTGTCCGCCGAGCACGGCGAACCCGCCTTCACCCTGGTCACCAACGCGCTGAACATCGCCAACGAGCTGATCGTCCGGCCGCACGTGAAGATGGTGCTCACCGGCGGCGTGGCCCGGCCGCAGTCCTACGAGATGATCGGGCCGCTGTCGCACCGGATCCTGTCCGACCTGTCCCTGGACATCGCCTTCATCGGGGTCGACGGGATCGACGAGACCGGCGCCACCGCCCACCACGAGGGTGAGGCGAACATCAACCAGCTGATCGTCAGCCGGGCCGCCAAGGTCGTCGTGGTCGCCGACTCCTCCAAGCTCGGCCAGCGCGCGTTCGCCCGGATCTGCGAGCTGAGCGAGATCGACACCCTCGTCACCGACGCCCAGGCCGACGAGACGCAACTGGCCGTCTTCAAGGAAGCCGGCATCGACGTCATCCGGTCCTGATCCGCCTGCCGGACACCGCAGCACGCCGTACCTCCTCTCCGGGGACGAGTCTTGCCTGTTGGAGACGATCATATCTGACGTAAGGCCTGACATTATGAGCAAGAGTGCGCAGTCTCAGCGCGGGAGACACGGAAATCGGACCGGGTGCCGCTAGGCTTCGGGGCAGGATGAGTAACGCAGCGCCGAAACAGTGGGCAGGAAACCCAGCAGAGCTTCGGGAGGGCAACATCGCCAGCGGGATCGACCCGACGTCCTGGGCGTACGCCGAGGACTACACCGGTGAGGACGAGGTCGTCACCGGTGCGCGGGCGAGCGCGGCGGACAGCGGCATCGCCGCGATCGGGCCCGGCGCGGCCGCGGCACTGAGCCTGCTCGCCGCCAGCGTGAGCGCCAAGGCGATCGTCGAGATCGGCACCGGCACCGGCGTCTCCGGGCTCGCTCTGCTGCGCGGGATGCGCCCCGACGGCACGCTCACGACGGTCGACATCGACGCGGAGAACCAGCGCCTGGCGCGCAAGACGTTCCTGGACGCCGGCGTCCCCTCGAACCGGTTCCGCCTGATCGCGGGTGCCGGGCTGGACGTGGTCACCCGGCTCACCGACGGCCACTACGACCTGGTCTTCTGCGACGCCGACCGCCGGGAGAACACGGCGTACCTGCACGAAGCCCTCCGGCTGCTCCGCCCCGGCGGTGTGGTCGCCTTCGCCGGCATCCTCACCGGCGGCCGCGTCGCCGACCCGGCCCACCGCGACCCCGACACCAACGCACTGCGCGACCTCATCCGCGCCGTCCGCGACGACGACGACCTGGTCTCGGCCCTCCTCCCCACCTCCGAAGGCCTCCTCACCTCCGCCAAACGCCTCAGCTGAGGTTGTGCTCGCACGCAGGAGAAACGCGCTGAAGAAACCGGCAAACCTCCTCAGATGAGCGGCGATTAGTATGTTGATCGGTTTCTTCGGAGGATGGCCTGCGGTCATTCGCTGATCTCGACCGTGTGGTCGGCCAGGTGCCGGCCGACGTTGTCATGCGCCTCCGTTCGATCGACACCGGT
>NZ_SMKR01000026.1 GCF_004348725.1 Kribbella turkmenica | reverse complement strand
ATCGCCGACGAGGAGATCGCCAAGCTCGGCGACGACCCGGACCGCTTCGAGGCGGCCCGGGAGCTCTTCCTCGAGACCGCGCTGGCCGACGAGTACGCCGACTTCCTCACGCTGCCGGCGTACGAGCACTTTGCATAGCCGAGTGAGTCCGCGCTTCCGCGATGGTGGATGCGCAGGCGGGTCGCGGTCTAGGTGTTGAGACAGCCCGCTCGAACCTAGACGAACGGGTAGGGGGACGCGCGGAGGAGGTCATACGCGGCGGCGCTGCGGCAGGCTCCGTGCGGCCCGCGATCCGCCTCGATGAAGGCGGAAATCAACTGCCACACCGCCCTGAGAAGTCTCGTGTGCACCTGAATCCCCGTTCTCTTCATGCTCCACGGTCGCTTTAGATTGCATTACGGCAACGGCAGGCAGATCGGTTCCATGGTCCTGGGCGACTCGTTGTCGCGGATCCGGACGACCGGAGGACTCCCAGAGCGATTCCGCACGGAACCATGGCCCGCTGGTTCGCCGTACTTCTCCACAGATGCCTCAAATGACAGGGGAGAAGAGAAGATGTCTCGGCGACTGACCAAACTGATGGCGACTGGCGCCATCTCGGCAGCACTGCTCGGAGCGGTGGCGGCCTCGGGCGGACCGGCGTCCGCCGTAGGCTCGCCGACCTGTCTCTACAACACGAAGGCGACGTCGTTCACGGTGTCCGACGGCCCGTTCAGCGGCGGAACGGATTTTGTATGGAACGTGGTGAAGGGATGCCCTGAAGTGGCCCTTACCTTCGCCGGCAGCGCCGCCAAGACGTCTGGCTCGGCCTCCCGGAATCCGGTGGCTACGACGGAGTACAAGCTGGTTGCAACCGTCGGCTCATCGTCCAAGGTGCTGGCCTCGGGGACTGCGCTCGCAGGAAAAGTTTTCGACTACGTGTACAGCAATGGCCGGTGGGTGAAGGTGCAGGGAACAGGGACGGACGCAGCGGCCGCATCCGCGATTGCGGGCAAGATCAGCAGCGCGTTGGCGGAACCGTCGAAGAAGGCTCTGCTCGGCAAGGTTCTCGAGGTCCACATCATCCCGTCGTCCGCCAAGCTGACGGATCTGGCCCCGTGGAAATACCTGGAAGGAACCGGGACCTGTGACAACAAGCCGGGTTGCGTGGAGGATCGCGACTGGTCGATCGTGAGAGGCATCGGGGCAACTGTCGTTCCGGGGACGAACCAGGTCGCCATGGCTGCTGCGTCCGAAGAACTCGTCGCGACTCCTGGCAAACCCAGCACCCATAAGCTCGGCCACATCATGGCGCACGAGTTCAGCCACGTCTTCCTTCAAAAGGGGTTCGTGAGCGACGCGTTCCGGAAGTCCGTAGAGACCGTCCTTGCGCAGAGAGGCCCTTCGGCGGACTACGTCGGGTACGACGCCTACACCCGCTCCAGCGTCGACGAGTACTGGGCCGAGGGCAGCGCTGCGCTCTTCGCGTACTCGTACGACGCCAAGTTCGACCACGAGTACAAGGAGAGTTGGCTGGCAGCCAACGACCCAGCTCTTCTTGCGAAGCTGAACGCCGTCTACCCCAACCGCTGACCGCGACGCGAGTGCTCCGAGTCCCAAGGGGCCTCGGAGCACTCGCATGTACCCAACTGCTTCCAATCCAGTCCAAAGAGGGCCCATGAGTGCGATCGAACCTGCTGCTGCGACTGATGGTGGAGCTGACCGGGCAATGAGTCGCAGTGCCATCCCGATGGTGTTGCTGCTCCTGTGCGGAACAGCCCTTGGACTCGCCGGCATCGACCTGGTACTTCCCGCGGTGCCCGGTCTGCCCGAACAGCTGGATGGTTCACGCGGCATGGCGCAGCTTGTCGTGTCCGCTTACGTCCTCGGTACTGCGCTTGGACTGATCAGCTTCGGGGCGCTGAGCAGCGTCGTTGCACCGCGTTGGTTGCTCGTGGGAGCCTTCACCGGGCTGGGCGTCACCTCGTTTCTCTGCGCTATCGCTCCAAGCCTCGAGATCCTGGTGCTGATCCGCCTGATCCAAGGCCTGTTGTCCGCGGCGCCCGCCGTACTGGCACCTGCCCTGCTGCGCCGGGCGTTCTCCCCTGCGACGGCGCTCCGAGCTCTCGGCATGCTGAGCAGTGTCGAAGCACTTGTCCCTGCGCTAGCCCCAATAGCTGGCGCTGGCCTGGTCAGCCTGGTGGGCTGGAACGGTCCGTTCGTCACGATGGCGGTTGCCGCCGCCGTGGTTGGCATCTGCATCGCACTGCTTCGGCGGTCCATGCCGGCGGCAGTGATGAGGCCAGGCGCCGGAAGTTTTGCAGCGCTGTTGCGCAAGGGCATGTTCCTGCGACTGGCCTTGAGCCAAGCGCTGACCCTCGGAGGTCTGCTCGTCTTCGTGTTCGGCGCTCCGGCCGTGATCGAGCACAATCTCGGTGGTGGCATCGGACACTACCTTGCGCTGCAGGGCATCGGCGTCTTCATGTTCATCATCGCCGCCAACTTGTCGTCGATCCTCACCCGTCGCTATGGCGCTCGCCCAGTGATCGTTGCTGGTTCACTGCTGGCTGCTTCCGGCGGCGCCGGACTGGTGGTCTTCGCGTTGGCCGGGGGCTCCGAGCCTCTCCTGCTGATACCGCTGTGGTTGCCGGTCAGCATCGGTCTGGGACTGCGTGGTCCAGCGGCATTCATGGAGGCTCTCGATGTCGCCGCGGACGATGAGCGTGGGGCTGCAGTGATCCTGTTACTCCACACTACTCTTGCAGCCGCGGGTAACGCGGTCGTGGCGATGTTCCTCGAGAGTGGTCTGATTGCCCTCACGATCGTTTCCGCCGTGATGCTTGTGACCGCGCTGGCGTTGGTCGGTCGCCGTACCTCCGACAAGTCGGAACAATCATGACCGCGGGTCTGGCCTGGGGGTCTGCAGGCAAGCGTGGGTAGTTGCTGGCCGCCGTCGCTAGGGCGACTGAAGTTCAACTCCGGAGTGGTCGAGTTGCGACCGCCGCGGCTGCTCGACGCGTTGGACTGGCCGATGTTGCGGTTACGGGATCAGGCCTACCTGCGGTTCTGGGAATCCAGACCAGTCCGAGGGTGGAGCGCCAGCAACTCGCCGTTGGCATGGACCAGAAAGTGGGCATGGCTGGCTGCCCGGACCCGGTTCGGACGGACCGTGCGGGCGGGGGAGTGGCCACCGGGGCGCTAGCGCTGGTGATGGATCACTGCTTCTGCGCTACGCCGAGGTGGCAGGCGATCGGTGCGATCACCTGTGCTGCGCCATCACCGCCGAAGAACAGCCGCCCGGAGGCTTCGTCGCCCGACTGATCGGCGAAGGTTGGGCAACCCGCGTCTGAGGCTCGACGCGGTGCATCGGGAACCAGCATTGACGGACGGCCCGTAGTACTGCCTGAGACCGCCTGAGTTTGGCCGGGCGGAAGCGTTCTGAATGCGCCTTGTGCGCGGATGAGATGGCAGGAGACCGATACAGGTGGAAACCAGGACACCGCGTCCGCGACGTACCCGAAGGCTGGCCGTCGCGGGTGTTCTGCTGGCGGCCAGCACCGTGACCGCTGGAGCGGGAGCAGCCACAGCCGAAACAGTCCCGGAGCCGAGGCGGGGTCCAGGTCTGCTCCCGACGTGCGCGATTCCGGAAGGCAGTCAGAACTACGTCTCGGCCCGCACGTTCATGAACCAGATCGTTGCCTCGGCGCCGCCAGGCAACGGCGGCAACAAGTACTCCGACCCGACGGCTGCCGCACTGGTCAAGCTCTCCGAGGGCATCCAACTCGTGGCGGGCGGCAGCTACACGTCCGGCAAGGCGAGGCTGGGCGAGGCCGGGTACTACGCCTGTTGGACGTCACCCGACTTGCCAGGTGGCTCGGGCACAAGAATCATCTACCACCGCGATGGTCTGTCCCCGAGTACGTCGCGTGGGCGATCGGCGATGATGTATCACAACCCGTCGGATACACAGCCCGACACGCGCATCGTGCTGAGTGTTCCCCATGTGAACGAGGACGTCGTGCCGATTGCGCTCGAGGCCTACGTCGCGAAGCAGACCGATACGGCTGCTGTCGTCGTGGCGGGAACTCACCGGTGCAACCACACCACGAACTCGCTGGACAACGCCAACACCACGGATTGTGGCGGACACTACAAGATTTCCGACATGGCACATCGTTGGGACACGGCGTCGCCCAACAATCCCCCGGCTGCGCTGTCCGATTTCCAAGTGATGCATGACGAACTTCGGAAACGCAAGCCGGCTGCCTACCTGCTGCAACTGCACGGCATGAGCAGCGAACCAGGCTTCTCCATTTCCGACAGCTACGGGCAGGTGGCGTTTTCCGGAGACACAGTGGCACGTGCGCATTCCGCGTACAGAGCTGCACTGCTGTCCGTCATCCCCGCGGAACAGACCGTCGAGCGGTCGAACCTGACCACCTGTCAGGGCTACGGCTCCGCGCCCGCGGTCGATCGCAAATGCGGCGAGAAGAACGACCAAGCCGAGCGTGAGATCACCAGCAGACCTTTCGCCGGCGGCCACCCCGACGGCTGGCTGCACCTCGAGATGTCGTCCTACATCCGCGAGAACCACCCCCACGTGATCCAGCAAGTCTTCAGCGCCATCCGCGCCGGCTAGATCCGATCTACAACGACTCACGACGCGAGTCGCCTGCCTCCGCGGTACGTCGGATGACAGGCGACTGGTTGAGGTCACCAGTCGGAGGCGTCGTGCGGAGGTTCGTCTTTAGCCTGACCCGACGTGGGCACCAGAAACGTGTGCGGACCAACGCTGCTGTGCTGCATGTGGAGTCGTGCAAGCATCAGCTTGGCGCGCCCAATCCCAGCAGCGTGCGAGGAAAGGCGGCTGCATGGGACCCACGTGGCAGCGCGGGTGATGCCTTCCTCGGCGCCGCTGGTTCGGTATCGGACGAGACATCCAGGCCGGCTGCCGCGTAGGAGGGGGCGAGTTCGGCGACGACGCCTCCAGCGCCATGATCGCCTGGGTGGTCGAAGCGGCCGACCGCGCGGATGCGGCCGGTGAGTACGGCCGCCGCTCAAGCAACGAACTTCCTTGCTGAGCGGCCTGGTCAGCCGACCGGCTACTCGCTGTGCAGCTGGTGGTGGCGAACATCTAGCCCGGTGCGTGCTGACCGCGAACGGCAGCAGCGCAGCTGCGGAGGGTCTCACAGCTCCCGAGCCAGGACCAGTCACACGCTCGGCAAAGTGGGTTGTGATCCCGAGCATGCAACGTCTGTCGTCTGGCGAAAGCGTGTAAGCCCTCGAGATCTGCGGACAGGTGGGCAGCGCGCCCAGTGATTTTTTCGCGACAACTACGTTAATGGGTGCCTGACGGCGTCCTGCGCGGCAGTCATCGACGTGCCTTGTGTCGTCGGTGACCCGAGGCAACTCTGGCGACTGGAGAATCCGACTGGTACGAACACCGATTGCTGCGTGGGACTGACCCTCCAGTGAACCTGCACGTCTTTCCGCCGGGATGTGCCGAGGCCGAGCAAGTGCTCCTCTTCCGCGACTGGCTGCGCGCGAACAAGTCCGATCGCGACTTGTATGCCTGGACGAAACGCGAGCTCGCGACGAGAGACTGGAAGTACGTCCAGGACTACGCCGACGCGAAATCCGCAGTCGTCAGGGAGATCCCGGCCAGGGTCAGGGAAGCGAAGAGCCCGGGCTGAGGTTGAAGCGCTAATCCTCCGCGCGGAAGCAAGCCGCAGGAACCCGAGAGTCGATGCGAACCAATCCCGATCGAACGGTTTGGCACTTCCTGCACGCTCGCGATCGTGCGTCAGAGGAATGATCTCCTGGTCGGGTAGGGCCGCCAACGCGGAACACGCGCGCCTGGGTTGGGCTGCTCGAGTCAGTGCCGGTGCCGCTGGACCGCGTCGGCGCTTGCCTCGACGCCGTCTGCGCGGAGGCCTGCGATCACCCCGTCGACGTCAACGTACGGCCGGTTCTGGCTGAGGTTCAACTTCGCCTCGATCCGCGTGATCGCGATCTCCACACCGACTCGCGCGCAACTGCCCTGCGACGTACCCCGCCGGTGCGTCGTCCACAGATCAGGACTCGGCCCGAGCCGCTTCATGATGGTCCGACAATCGCCGTACGACGCCCGAGACCCAGACGGGATCGTCGTGTACGGCCATCGACCCGTAGGCGTGCACCGTCAAGTGATTCCACGTCGGTACGACCCGGCAGTGGTCTCGTTTGGACGCGTACCAGGTGGGTGAGATATACAAATCAGGGCCTAGCCTGATCATCAGCGCTTCACTGACCACGGTCTGTCGCCAGTGGTCGTTGTTGCGGGCGAGGTTACCCGCGCTGCACTCGCCTCGAGTGGTCATAGACAAATGGCAGCAGGGTGCCATCAGACCGTCGGGAGTCATAGTAACCAGGTCAGCCGCTCCATGGTGCGTGAGCAGATCCTGCACCGCTTGGTCATCGGCGGCGAAGTGGGCGGGCACATACATCGGCGATCCTCGTTGCATCCCGTCGGATTTCTCGGTGTGCCCGATGACCCCATCTAACGCCGACAGCGGCTACGCCCCCCGGGGTGCGTAGCCGCTGTCGTTGGATCGGCGATAGTCAGGGAGTAAGGGTGTAGCTGCAGTTGGCGAGTTGGCCAGACCCGGCGGCGGTTTCCTTCTTGACTTCCTTGCCGTCGACCTCGATCGAGCAGGTGACCGTGCCAGTCTGGCCGATGCCGGCGCGGGCGCTGATCTGGAAGATGGGGACCAGAACGCCCTTGATCTCGAGGGTCTTGGCGAAGGGGACCTTGGCAGCCGCGTCCTGGGCGGTCGCGGTGCGACCATCGGTCGTGTACGCGAGAATCGCTGTCTGGCTGGTGCCGGTGACCTTGTAGGTGACGGTGTGAGTCTCGTTCGTCTTCTTGCCGACCACGGCGACGCCTGCAATGCAGCTGCCGAGGCCGAGTACGGCGAGCACGCCCAGGATGATGAGAACGGTCCGCAGGGTGCGGCGCTTCTTCGGCGCCGGCGCCGGCGCCGGCGCCGGCGCCGGCGCCGGCGGCTGCAGCTGCGGTTGAGGGGACTGCGTCATGTCTGGGATCCGTTCCTAGCTAGTAGTGATGATGCGCCGTAGGTGTTCATTCTGCCCGGCGCCTGTATTACGCGCCGATCTCCACGTCCGGTTCCGTACGGCGATGGAGGTGTAGTCATCCGGCTACGAATCACGAACAGTTCGGGCACAGCCCCGGCTGATCGAATCTCAGAGCTCGTCAGCCTGGGGCTGTGCCCACCCCCGAAATCATTGCGTTGTGCAACCAGATTCTGCGGCCCGCTACGCGGCGAGCTCGGCCAGGGCCGCGAGGCCTACTGGGTGACTGGCGCCAACCATGGCCTGAGTGCGGGGGATGGTGTAGTCGAAGACCGGCAGTGGTCTGTTCCTCTGAACGAAGACGTACCGGACGCCCTGCTTGCCGTTGAATGCTGTGCAGACGAGCTTCACTTCGAGGCTCGCTGGACTGTCACTCGGCTGCGGGATGGCGCTGCAGGACGGGTTCAGCTTCTTCACCAGCGTGTTGTTCGCGTGGGTCAGGGTCTTCTCGAGCACGGGGGTCGTTAAGCCGGCCTTGGAGCGTGCGAGCAGAGCGATCGGACCGACGGTGTTGACGGCGAATCCCATTTCGTTGAGTGCAGGCTTGTGGGTCGTCGCTGTGATGTAAGCATCGGCCTTCGTAACACAGTCTGTGGCCGCCATGGCGAAGAACTGCAGACTGTCCTTCGTCATGAGGCGAATGTCCGCCACATTGATGACCGCGCTCCGGGCGCAGGCTCTGATCGTCGCCGAGCTGAGCAGATCGATATGGCCGATGAGGCTTGTCTCGACGGACCCGATCGCGTTGAGGATCTGTGTCGTCGACTCTTCGATATCCATCTCGCCGCCGAACTGCTTCTCGTAGGCCTCGTACGCCGTCGAGATCGCCGAGAGGACCTGGCTGGGCGTCACCGCCGCAGCGGACGGCGGGGAAACGGTCGTTGCCACTGTGATCGAGGCAACGATGGCTGCGCCCAGTCGCCACAACCTCGACATCCTGATTTGCATCTATCTGCCTTTCTGGTCCCTGGTGTCAGGAGATTGGTGGAAGTACGGGGCGCCTGCAGTACCCGCAGACGCCCCTGGATGGCGGAGATCAGAAGAGCTTCAGACTCCAGCCGTGCATGGTGCCGTTGTACGTCGGGTCGTTGTCCCAGATCTTCAGGGTCCACTTTCCGGAGGGGTCGCCGGTGTAGTCCCTGGTCGAAGTGCCGTTGCCGAAGGCACCGGTGTCTCCGGGGTTGAAATCACGCATCGCGAAGAGCGTGCCGTCGGGCGCGATGATGTGAATCCGAAGTTGCCCCTTCCGCGGGTGAGAGATGTCCGGAAGCCACTGGAAGTAGTGGCCGGCCGTCACACCAGTTGGCACTGTGATCGTGCGGGTGATCGGGTTGCCGATGGTCGCGTTGACGGTGTCGGTGAACTTGGAGTGAGCCGGGAGATCCTTCAGCGCCATGTAGTCGGGATGGTCGAAGTCACCGACCCCACCGACGAAGCAGGAACGCCTGATCGGTGGCCCGGTCTCACTGGCCTCCTTGAAGTACTCCCGCAAGCAGTTGCCGAGCGCACGCTGACCCCAGTAGTTCGGGTGCAGGGACTCGGCGAGACTCCGTTGCGAGTTGAGGAGGACGCTGAGAGCCTCGTCGCCGGTGCCACCCCCGTTGATGAGGTATTTGCCGACGGATGACCATGACGGGTAGTCCGCGTCAAGGTAGCGAACCCACTCAGCGTAGCGTGCCTGCTGATGGTAGCCGGGGAGACGCACGGTGCCGGATTCGCACAGGCGGTGGCCGTCGAAGGCGTCAGTCGGGTCGATGAATCCGACACCCCGTTCCTCAGTGGCCGCCTGAATGACGTCGTTGAGTCGCTTGATCAGGTGGCTGTGGATCCAGCCGGAGTCGAAGCGCCGTACTGGGCACCTCTCCTCCATATGTGAGATCTCGGTGATCGGAGCCCAGTCGCTGAAGGCCGCGGGAGTAATGCTCGGATAGCCCATCAACACGAGTCGATAGCTGCCGACCGGCTGGCCCTCCGCCGCGAGGGTCTGACGAACGAGATCGATCGTCCTGAGCTGCTCGTAGAACACATTCGAGACGGCGGGACCGATTTCGCTCTCGAACGCGTCCTTGCAGAAGACATCCTTGGGTTTGGGGTTCAAATAGGCGTTGGCCCAAGCGATGGCGCACTGCTCGACGAGGTTTCCGAATCCAGCGCTATCGCCGACATTGATATCGTTGCCGCCGACGCTGATCGACACCAGCTTGACGTCATCGTTCGGCGAGATGCGGGACATAAGCTCATGGAGTTGCGTCTTCATGCCCGGGTGTTGTTCTTGGCCGCCGTTGGCCGGCATCCAGATGTTCTTGTTCTTGGCGCCGGAGCAGGCGACGTTGACGACCTTGCTCACGCTGGGATAGGCGCGCTTTACCCAGGTGATCGGTGCTTCTCTGCCTCTGTGGCAGGGATTCTGGCCCCAGTGACCGTTCTGCTCGCGATAGGTGCTCGGCTCGTAGACTTTCTCCTCCGGTGCGTAGCTCCAGCCGCCGGCGAGTTGAAACGCTGCCAGATCGGTGCCGTGACGGCTACCCGTCGACGACTTCGAGTTTCCCATCCAGCCGCCGCCTTCACCGGATGCGAAGCTGTCGCCGAGTTGGATGATGGCCGGCGTGCCGGAGCTCGCCTCGGCCGGCGCGCTCTCCGCGGCCGTCAGCTGCGCGGTGCCCCCTGCCAGGGCCGCGATCAGCGCCAGTGCGCCGATTCGCCTTAGTTTCCTCACATCGAACTCCCATGGATTGGTCGATGGGTAAGTACCTGCCGCCCACAGGTTTGGTCTCGTCATTCGATACGCAATCCGTTCACCCGACAGTTCCGCGTCGTGATCTTGAGTACGTCTGGCCAAACGTGGAACCAGGTCGCACCGAATCGGCGTACGCGTAGATGACCGCTCGGCTGAACAGTGAGGCATGACCGCACGGTCATGTGGTTGACGACTGTCCGCTCGATCGGAGAATCACAGTGAGGGTTGGGGTTGCCGGAGGTAATGGCTTCATCGGGACGTATGTCTGCGAGGGATTGATCCGGCGTGGGCACGTGCCAGTGGTGTTCGACCATCGTGGGCGAGATGCCGGAGCGCGGAGCGAGCTCGTTCTCGGTGACATACGAGACAGCACGGCGATGGTCGAACTCGCAGCACTCAGCGGCACCGGCTGTGGCGCACGCCGACGAGTTCGTCCAGGTGAGCACACGGGACGCCGAGAAGGTGGCGGCGGCTCTCGCCGGCCGCGACGACATGGCGGGCGTGCTCGGTCCCGCGAGCGATCTCGCGCTGCCGTCTCAGCGATGGCTCGCGAGGCACTGGAAGCTGCCAGGGGCAGCCTCCGAACTGGCGGTCCGGTCGTCCAACGACAAGTCCATGTTTCGTGAGATCTGTGGGCAGCTCGGGTTTCCGCACTACGCCTCCGTGGCGGGTTCGACGGTCCCCGAGCTCTGTGAGGCGGCGCGGGCACTGAGATTCCCGACGCTGGTGAAACCGGTCGACAGTACCGGCAGCCGCGGTGTCGTTCTTTGTTTGAGGCCAGACTCACTCACGCAGGCAACCCCTCGGGCGCTGGAACATTCGCCGTCCCGACGGGTAACTGTCGAAGAGTACGTCGAGGGGATGCCGCTGACGGTTGAAGCGCTGGTCGACAATCGTCAGGTCGTCCTTTACGCCGTCAGCGCGCGGGTCTTGACTCCGTCCCCGTACTTCATCACCGAGCGCCTGACCCTTCCGGCCGACCTGCCGTCGGATGTCGACCGCCGGCTTGGTGAGATGCTGCGCCGGCTGTGCGAAGAGCTTGATTATGCGAGCGGTCCGCTCAACCTGGATCTGGTGTTGTCGGACGGCGACCTGTACCTGATCGAGATGGAGGCTCGAACCGGCGGAAATGGGATCGCCGAACTGGTCGAGACGGCGTACGGAGTCGACCTGCTGACCGCGACCATCTCCCTTGCGGTCGGTGACGTCGCGGCTGTGAATCCGCACGAGCCTCGACAGGTCATTTTGTCGGTCGTCACCGCAGAAACGCCGGGTCGCCTGCGGGCGATCCACGGACTTGGCGAGCTCGCCGCGCTGCCAGGGTTCGTCTCGATGCGAATGTTCGTCGAGCCGGGGGATCTGGTCGAGCCCTACACCCAGGCCGCTCACAAGATCGGGTACTACGTGCTGTCGGGCGACACCCCCGCCGCGGTGCAGGCGAGCGCGAGAACAGCTCAACGGCTGGTACAAGTTGAATTGGAATCGCCGTGAGTGTGTGGACGAGCCGTCCGGCGATCGCGGACGTCGTACGGCTCGTGGGTGGTCGCAGCGTCTTCAGGGTGAGCAACCAAGGCTCCGCGGTCGTGCTGACCGCGCTGTGGAGCATGCAGACCTTCGGTCAGTTCGCCAACGCGATGGCCGCTTGCGCCTGGTTGGCGTTCGTCACGAACGCGGCAGAGAAGGCCGCTTTGACCTCATCGGCCCGGGTGCGGAGGCTGATACCGGACATCGCGCGGCTGACTCTGAGATTCGCTGCACTCCCTGGGGTTGGATTACTGGCGGTTCTCGGCCTGTGCCTCGTGATCAACCCGCAGCCGATGGCGACGCTGTACGTCGCGGCGGCGAGTTGGTCGGCGATGGCCGGATTTCTGATGACAGTCTCAGGCCTCCATCGACTGTCGGGGCGCCCGGAACTCGATGCGGTCGCGTTCGGCGCAGTCACGATCGTCAACGTCACTGTCACTGCGGCCACCTGGCGACTCGGCTTGTCACCGACGATCTACTTGCTGTTGCAGCTGGCGGGCATGACCGTGGTCACGGGGCTCTCGTTGGCTGCACTCCCGAGGATTTGGATCGTCGGTCCGTTGAGCCGGCGTCGACTCACGGTGATCTTCGGCCGCAACGCGTCCCTGCTTGGACTTTCGGACCTGATGGACGTGGCGGCGATCTCAGCTGTCTTCCTGGTGCTGATGCTGGTGAACAAGACCGAGCAGAGCGGTCCGCTGTTCTTGGCGCTCATGGTCGCGAGCCTGTTGGTCGCGACGATGCTCTACTTGCTCAAGCTGTACCAGCCGGCGGCCGCCGCCCGCCTTCGAGGTGCGCGTGGCCACGACGGCAGAGTCCGGGCATACCGGCTCCTCGGCATCGCGGTCGGCGGTGGCGCTGCTTGTGCGGTGCTCATCTCGGCGTACGGCGTACTGCACGTAAGCGGTGTGGTGGCGCTGGCGTCGTCCACCCTGGCGCTCTGCGTCCTCCTGGCGATCTACTTCGGGTTGGCGATGGCTGTCATGTACGGCACCTTCTTGCTGGAGAACACCGATAGCCGCATTCTGAGCAGCACTTCCGCCGCGGCGACGGTCGGGGCATTGGCCTCGGCCGGCTTTGCTGCCGCACTCGTCCCTGCCGTCGGCGCCGCAGGCGGCCTCTGCGCGCTGGTCCTCTCGTCTGCCGTCAAGGCCGCTGTTCTGCGCGTCCTGCTGGGACGGCGGCACCCAGAACTTCGAATCACATCCACTCTCTGACTCGCGGAGCGATCCATGTACGTACTCGGTATCAGCCGGCATCACGACGCCGCGGCCGCCCTTGTCCGGGACGGCGAAATCATCGCGTTCGCCGAGCAGGAGCGCTTCAGCCGAATCAAGCACGACGGCAGATTCCCGACCGATGTGATCAAGTTCTGCCTACGGCAGGGCGGGATCACCGTGGCCGACGTCGATCACGTCGCCTATTTCTGGCAACGCTGGCCCGAGGCAGTCCACGCCCGCGCGGGTCTTCGCCAAGTACTTCCCCGCAACGATGCAGATCTTCCGGAACGAGACGGGCGACCAGGAAGGCCGTGGGGCCGGTCTGGTCGAGACATTCCGGAACGGCGGCAAGGGAGTCGACGACTATCACGTCGGTGGTGCGGTGCTGGGACACATCAAGCGTAGCTGCACACTCGGACGTGACCTCAAGAGGGCCTTGGACTTCGACGGTCCGACCAAGTTCGACGTCCGGCTCATCGACCACCATCGTGCGCACGCCGCCAGCGCGTTCTTCGTCTCCCCGTGGGACGAGGCCGCGGTCATGACCTTCGACGGCATCGGCAGCGATGGCACCAGCACGTGCCTCTTCGTAGGACGAGGCAACGAGATCACCGATCTGAAGAGAATCAAGTTCCCGCACTCGCTCGGGGCGCTGTATGCGTGCGTCACGGGATACCTCGACTTCTGGCCGACAATGGACGAGGGCAAGGTGATGGGTCTCGCCCCGTTCGGACGGGACACGTACATCGATGCTTTCAAGGATCTTGTGGAGCTGGGTTCTGACGGCCGGTATGAGTTGAATCTTGATCGGTTCCAGCATCACCGGTCCGGCAAGCACATGATGTCGGCCAAGTTTCTGAAGACCTTCGGCCCAGCACGGGAGCGCACCAAGGTCACCGCTGAGAACCCGGTCCCACAGCACTACACGACTTCTTCGCCCAGTCTGCGGCCGCCGATGACGGCTCAGCGCTCGGCGCAGCTCTCCAGGTCAGCGTCGCCGAGCAGCATGCACCGCGACCTACGAGCGGATACCTGTACACGGGTCCGGAGTTCACCGACGCTGAGATCGAACTGGCCCTGAAAGTGGCGGGTCTCGAGTACGAACTTGCAGACGACATCGCGGAGCGTACCGCTGCGCAGGTGGCACAAGGCAAGATCGTGGGCTGGATGCAAGGCCGCATGGAGTGCGGTCCTCGCGCCTCGGGGAATCGCTCGTTGCTGGCCGACCCGCGAGACCCGCAATCGAAGGCTCGGATGAACGAAAAGGTGAAACACCGTGAGGCGTTCCGGCCCTTCGCCCCGTCCTGCTTGGTCGAGCGCGCGAGCGAGTTCTTCGCCAGCGGCTACCCGTCCGCGGTCATGCTGCTGGTCTTCGACGTACTGGCGGGCAAGCGCTCGGTGGTGCCGGCAATCACGCACGTCGACGGGACGGCGAGGGTGCAGACGGTCAGCCGCGACGACAACCCTCTGTACTGGGACATGATCAGCCACTTCGAGAAGCTGACCGGGGTGCCGATGGTCATGAACACGTCGTTCAACGACAACAACGAGCCGATCGTGTGTACGCCGGAGGACGCGGTCTCCTGCTTCCTCAAGACCGACAGCGACGCGATCGCACTTGGTTCCTTCTGGGTCGACAAGACGCCTGGCGGAGCGGCATGAATCGGCTCCGGAAACTCTATGACAGGCGGGGCTGGGTCTCGCCCGTGGGCGGCTGTGCCCGCCGGCGTGCTTGCCGGACTGATCATGGTCGTACTGCCGCCCGATCGAACGCTGGACAACCTGGGAGAGTGGCTGTTCAAGTTGAGTCCGCTGGCGCTGGCTGTCATCGCCGTGGCGACACTGCCACTACGTCGTTGGGGCCCGGTTCTGCTGATCGTGGCCATGCTCGGATACATGTCCGTCGGGGACACCGAGCTCGTCCTGCGGATCCTTGCCTACGGCGAAGGTCGTACGACGGGAGCCGAGGGCGCGTTCCAGCCGGTGTACCAGATCCAGCTCTTCATCGTCACCTATCTCATGCTGTTCGCGCTGCTGGCGTACCGACTTGGCGGGGCACGGACCGCAACTGTGCTCAAGGTCGGTGTTGCGGCCGTCCTGCTCGTGGTCTCGGGGCTGAACGACCTGACGTTCTGGGCGATGTTCGACTGGCCGGAAGGGCGACCTGCGAAGTTGGAGTGGGCTTCTCACATCACGGTCTTCGCCGGCGCTCCGCCGTCTGTGGGCACGGCTCTCGTCTTCTTGGCCGTTCATGTGGTGCTCGCAATCACCGCACTGGCTGGCAGTGCCTCTGGAGCGTTGGGTCGACACAGCCGTGTCCGAGAGGAGCGAGCGTGGCTAGCGTTCGATGGACCCCGGTCCATCAGGCGTGGTGGCGGCTCGCGTATCGGCGGGTCGTTCTATCGAGCTTCCGTACGGTCCCGCTCTACCGCGAGAAGTGGGCACTCGCCGGGCGGACCGAGCCGGTCTTGGTTCTGGGGCGGTACGGCGAGAGTGATGGCGCGATACATGTCACGGAGGCGACCAGGCGTTTGGCCGACCTGGTTCCCCTGGCCGGCGGGACCGAGCATCCGGATCCGCAGCGCGGAGCGTGCAATGTCCTGGCGATGGACGGCGGCGGGGCGCGCGAGGTCCTTCACGACCCGGCGCTCGGAGACCTGGGTACGCGGCGTGACTGCGGCGCGTGGCATCTGGACTGGCCGAGAGTGTACGCACGCGAGACGAAAGCCGGCCCGGCCTTCACCCTTCTTCGGCAGTCGTCGCCTCGCTTCGTGGACATCCTCATCGATGAGCCCGTGGGCAAACGGGTCGTCCAGTGCCGGTCACATGGGACTCCGGCGGTGACTCGATGAAGTGGGAGGTACTCGATCCCCGCTACGACCCGGAGCCGGCGTACTGGCGTGCCCTGCGAGAACGTGCCGGGTTGCGGGCCGATTGGGCGTGGAACGTACAGACAGTGCAAGACTGGTCCAGCCGTACGGCGCTGATTCTCGCCGTACTGAAGGCGGGATCAGAGGTCCGGGGTGTCGTCGCTACGTGTTGGGTTGGCCTTCCGGTACGGCGCCGTGGATTCATAGGACCAGGTCGGAACCGGTGGGCCGGTGGCGTGGATGTCAGGTCGCCAGGGACGGGTTCGGCGCAAGGGTGGTGGGCTGTGCCGGACATGTCCACGACCGACCTGCTGCTGAGCTACTCGCGCGCGATGCGACGCAGTCTCGGCCTGGGTTGTCAGGCCACACTGTTGCGCCAGCTGGTCGACAGCGAGTTCGAGGCCCTCGGGCGTCGGCGGCTGTTGTCACGTCCCACCGAGCCACTGGCGGTGCTGCACACCACGGGCTGGTCATCCGTCGAGAAGTGGCGCGCAGGCTTGTCGCGCAAGCGCCGCTACAAGCTCCGCCAGACCGAGCGTGCGCTGTCCGAGGGCTCGGCTGTCGAGGTCGCCCTGGTTCCCGGTGCCTCGCTCGAGGTGGCCGAGACTGTGGCGTTGCTGCGACACAACGAGAGGAAGTACGGCGGGGGGCCGTTCAGCCCGCTTCCGCAGAGCACCGGGTACCTGGCGGAGCTGCTCCGCCAGCCTGATGTCCTCGCGATCTGCTATCGGGATCGATCGACCGGTGTGCTGCTCGCGATCGGCACCGTGTTCGACCACCGTGATCGACCGGTCTTGCGACACTACTCGGCGCTTCCTATCGTTAGAGCCAGATTCCCCGACCTGAATCTCTACACGAATCTGTATCAGCTGCTGGTCGGCTGGGCGATCGAGGCATCCAAAGAGCAGGTGATTATCGGCAAGGGAATGCTGGACATCAAGCAATCGCTCGGCGCTGAATTATTGCCACAGTATGCCGCGGTGGTGCGGTGATGAAATCAGTCCTTGCTCGGCTCCCCCGAAGGGCTGAGCAAGGACTGGGCCGGCCTGGATGCTTCACACAGATCGTCGCAGGGCCGGATCGAGGTTGGCCCGCCGCGGCGGCGGGCAAACCATCGTCATTTCGGTTACAGCTCGTCCACGAGGAACGGGACGACCTTCATCCAGCCGTTGCCGGATGCGCCGTTTTGCTGACCGGTCGTGTTCTTCTGCAGGGTGTACCACTGCTCGACGTGGTCCGGGTCGTCCGTCCACCACTTGTTGGGGATTGCCTTCATGATGTTGTCGACGAGCGGCGCGTATTCGGTCCACTTGTCGGTGACTCCAGCGAGGCCTTTGTTGATCTCCTGTGCCAGTGCCAGGTAGTTCGTGTCGCCGTCGTCCTCCATCATGACGGCGTCTACCGCGTTGTACTTGTAGTTGTTCCACCAGATCAGGATCTGGTTGGGCTTGTACGTGTGCTTCTCGTCGTTCAGATAGGGCATCTTGACGATTGTGGCCTTGGCCTTGTTGTCCTTGCCCACGCCGCCGACGATTGTATAGATCTCCGAGTTGCCCTTGAACCACGGGTCGTGGTCGTTGTTGAGCCGAATCTCGGTGATCTTCGTGGTCGGGATCGCGTCCGCCGTACCGATGTCCGTGGCTGCAGCAGTCCCGTGACCGCCTTCGACGAGGGTCTTGTTCATCAGGTCAGCGCCGGCCGCCATCGCCTTGGCGACGTCAACGTCGATCATGATGACAGGCTGGGTGGGCCGGGTGTAGCGCGGCAGCTTCACCTCGCGTCCGGTGGTGTCGTACGAGACAACCGAGCTCGTACCACTGTCATCGTCCGCGGGTACGGCGACAAGCGGCAGCGTGCCGGCCTTGAGCGCAGTGGCCATCGCGGGATCAGCGAGCCGCATGACCAGCAGCGAGCCCACAGAGGACGGAAGGCCCTTCAGAGCGAGCGCCTCGTTGTTCGCGCCGTCCAGATTGGACGCGAGAGTCGACTGACCGAACTGGGCGGCCGTGGCTTCGAGGTCGACCTGTTGGCCCGTGACCACCGATTGAACGACCGCGTTCCGCCAGGTCGGGCTGGCCAGCGACTTCGCGGTCGCGAAGGCCACCGCCTTCTCGATGTCCTGAACCGAGGCCGGCGGCTCGTGGTCCTCCGCCCCCGAGGAGCTCTGCGCGAGACCGATGCCGGCGGCCGAGAGGGCTGCGAGGATCGCGATCGACGCGAGACCGCGGCGCCGGACTTTTCCGTTAGACGATTAGATCTCCAACTTTCCTTGGGTGCGCAATGATGTGCGCCTTTCACGACCTAGTTACGGTTGCCGCTCGATGCCTGGTTCCCTGTATTTTGGTGGAAATCCCCACCTGTTTTCGACGCAGGGTCAGGCACACCTGCGCAGGCCGCCGACCGACCCAGGAGTGCCATGACTCAAACCCGCTTACCGCTGCTTCTGTCGGCGGCGCCGCCGATTGCCGCCGGCTTTGCCGTTCTTGCATTGGCAAACGTGAGTTCTCGCGTCTGGTCGATGCAGCTCGGGATGATCTGTGGAGCGTTGGTGCTCGTCGCGGTGGGTCGGTTGCTGGATCGCCGGACCCGAGGTGACGCCGCTGCGCGGATCGTCGTCACGTCGACCCCGATCGCGATTGCCGTCCCCTTGCTCGATGCATCGACGACAGGGCCAACTCGCTGGATCGCGCTCGGTCCGTTGAGCCTCTACATGGCTCCCGTGTTGTTGCCCTCGTTCCTCGCCGCCTGCGCGGTACTGGTACGACGGCGGCGAGTTGGCGAAGTGATCGCGCTGACCGGAACCGTCTGTTCCAGTGTCGTCTTGGCGCTTCAACCGGACGCCTCGCAGGCGCTCGCGTTGCTCACGGGCTCGACAGTCCTACTGCTGCGATATCGCGGGAGTTTGCTCAAGACCGCCGGTCCCCTGCTCGCCCTTGCGCTCGTCACCGCGTGGGCGTTCACACGCCCTGATCCGCTTGCGCCGGTTCCGCACGTCGAAGGCGTCTTCGCGCTGGCACTCGATCGATCCGTGTTCGTGGGCGTCGCCGTCATCCTCAGCGCGTTGGCGTTCATCGCTTGCCTGTGCGTCTTCTCGGCCCGCGGTCCTGCGTGGCTGGCAGCCGTGGCTTCCTACTACGCAGTGCTGTTCGCATGCTCGGTGGCCGGACTGACGCCGGCGCCACTCATCGGATTCGGCGCCGGACCGCTCCTTGGCTTCGGTCTGCTGGTTGCATTCGCACCGCACGCGGACGACCAAGACCCCCGCTCGGACTGAGTCTCGTCATGCGTGCGGGCCCTGGCGAGACAATCGCCAGGGCCCGACTATGTGTGGTGCGGCTGTCATCAGCCGCTGTGTGCGATCTGTCAGACGCGGATTTCCCGTGCGCATTCTTTGGACTTGGGGTCGTCGACGTCTACCCGGGACTCGTCGTGGCCGGTGCCGCCGATGCCGCAGTCGATCACCAGGTCGATGCTCGACCAGCCGGTGCCGACGTCTGTCGCGTCGAGGTAGTCGCCGCCTTCCCGTCCGTGCAGTTGATCCTTGCCTTCCCCGCCGTACAGGAAGTTGTTCAGTTCGTTGCCGACCAGGAAGTCGCCGTACTTGCTGCCGATGAGCTGCTCGACGTCCTCCTGGATGTTGTCGCGGTCGGCGGGGCTGGTGAGAGTTGCCCTGCGACCGTCCGCCGCCTTCCCATCGTTCATACGAACATCGATGGACCGCTTGCTGGTGGAGTAGTCGGCGGTGTCGATACCGGCCCCACCGAAGAACCAGACATCGGAGACGCCGGCGTCAGTGCCACCGTAGAAGATGTCGTTGCCGTCATCGCCTGAGACCGCGGTCGAGATCCCGAAAGCCGGCGTTCCGTGCTTGGCGATGCGCACTTGATCGTTCCCGCCGCCCAGCGTGAGATAGATGTCGGGCATGACCGGGCACTCCGCCTTGATGGTGCTGACCTGCGTGCATTCTCCGCTCGCCTGGAGGGTGGCCAGGCCCCGATCTTCAAGGGTGATCTTGCTGGTGCCGTCCGGGCGGATCTCGCGGATCACGTGGATCTCGTTGAAGTCGTTGGTGCCGACATAGACGATGGTGTTCCCGCTGACCGTGACCTTGCCAGTCGCGGCGTGGCTCGGGGCTGCCGTAATGCCGATCACCACGGCGGAGGCTGCGGCGGCGAGCAGCGAACCGCGCGCCAGGCGCTTTCCAATACGCATTGTTGAATATCCTTCGTCGCTTCTGAGATGGACGTCCCCGGTTGGACGCTTCCGGGAAGGGCCCGGTGTTTCCATCTGCTTTCACTTACTCGTACGGAGCTCAGAATCAATACAGTTCCACCGGCCGACTGTGCGGTTTTTTCTTGTGGGCAAGGAAGCGCGGGGCTCTCTGGGTGCGATCAGAGAGCCCCGCGCGGAGTGAGACCGCGGACGCCGCTTGGAGCGTCGTACCGGGTCAGAACTGGATGTTCCAGTCGATCAGGGTTCCGGTGGTGCCGGTGACGCCATCGAAGATCTGGAGTTGCCAGTTGCCGTTCGGGGGGATATCCGAGGCGTTGACCGGGATCTGCTTGAGGATGAGGTCGTCACCGGTGTCGTTGCTCATCGAATGCAGCCGGTACTTCTTGCCGGTGGGTACGACCAGGTCGACTTGAAGCTGACCGCGTGCCTGGTGCTTGATGACGGCGTTGATCCGC
Organism: Kribbella turkmenica; assembly: GCF_004348725.1. GTDB lineage: Bacteria > Actinomycetota > Actinomycetes > Propionibacteriales > Kribbellaceae > Kribbella > Kribbella turkmenica. Next base: position 33,630 of record NZ_SMKR01000026.1, on the reverse strand, counting down.
AGAACCGTACCAAGTGCGGCCCCAGGGTCACCTTCGCCACTGACCGCAATCGTCGATGACACTGTGGCCTTGTCCTTGATCGGGACATCCGTGGGGTTGGCGTACAGGCCGCCGACATGGAGCAGTTGGGCGGCGTTGACGTCCGGCTCGTCCTTGACGGCGTTCGGCGTCGACTCGAACTCGACCTGGAACCCGGGATTCGGCGCGCCGCTCATGCTACGGAAGGCGACCGCGCCTGCCACCTGTGGTGCGGCGAACGAGGTACCAGAACCTGTCAGAGTTGCCGTCGGGCTGAGGTTCGATGCGGTGGTGATGTTCTCACCTGGCGCGTAGAGATTGACGCAGAAGCCGAAGTTGGACGAGGGCCAGCGGACGTCGGTGGCTGCCGACGAGGCGGCGACGGCTATGACCTCCGGCATCCGCGCCGGGCTGACGTCGCAGGCGTTGCCGTCGTTGTTGCCGGCACCTACGACGTAGGTGTGGCCAGCAGCGACCGAGGCCCGGATCGCGGCCTCGACGACGCGGGCTCCGGCATCGGAGCCCCCATCAAATGCCGGACCCGCGATCGAGATGTTCACCACCGACTTCGGCGGTGCATTGTTGGTGATCCAGTTGACCGCAGCAACAAGGTTGAACCGCGACACGACAGTCTCGCAGCCGCGCTGAACCTTGATACCCACGATGCTCGCTCCGCGCGCCACCCCGTAGGTGTCCCCGCCGGCAAGAGCTGCGACCGCAGTCCCGTGGCCTGTGCAGTCCTTGTTGTACCACTGATCGCCGGGATCGTTGGCGACGTCGATGGCGTTCGAGGCTCGGCCACCGAAGGCGACGTGCGCGGTATTGATGCCCGAGTCGATGACGTAGATCGTCTTGCCGGCTCCGGGTTTCTTCGGCGAGTTGAGGTCGGGGTAGTACGCCCCGTCGAGGGGAAGCACCCGTTCATTGATCCGGTCGAGGTGCTTGGGCGGATTGGGCTGCGATACGGCAGTCGGCCTGAGCCACGTGTCCTGCAGGACGCGCACGACGTCCGAGTCTTTGGCAAGGGCGCGTGCCTGGCTCTCGGACATCTGGACGACGAAGCCGTTGTCGAGGACGTGCTTGACTCGTCCACCGTGCTCCCGTGCGGCGGATTTTGCGATTCCACTCGCTGGCACATCCGATGCTGTCTCGACCCAGTACTGGTCGGGCACGCCGTCCTTCGAAGCGGCCGAGAACTTGGCTACGGCAACGGCGTCGACGCGCTCATACGGGAAGAGCCCAAGTGCCACGGCGAGCCCCGTCATAGCGAACGCCGCGATGAGACGTCTACTCCTTGCCATCCTCACTTCACCTTTCTCACCCTCATCGATTTCACTGGGATCTACGTGAGTCGCGCGGATCCCGGTTCCGACTGGTGCGACGGACAGATTCAGATGATGCTTCTTCGGCCGAAGGTGGAACTGGGGTTGCTGTGCGGTGCGTAGTCCTTGCAGAACACCATTTGGGTTAAGGAGATTCCGTGAACTTCGGTGGCTCTGAGCAGTCTGAGCTTCCTGCGGACATTGCTGCCGTCTGCCGGCAGGAGTCCGTATGGGCGCAGACTCCCACCTCACTGTGGTCGGGTGTGGCGCGATCGCTTGAGGCGTCGAACGATCTCGGCCCGAACGTGACTGTCCTGACCGAGCGGCAGACTGGCGATCACCGGAAAACGAGGCCGGCGCGGCGATGGCTCGCCCTAGCCGCTGCCGTTGCCGCTCCGGTAGCGCTCGGGGCAGGAGTCGGCTACCAAATGGCCGCACAGGGACCGCCGCACGACATCGCGTTCCGTCTGACTGGCACCGACCTGCAACCAGGCAGTGCCGCGGAAGGAACGTTGCGCAAGACGCCTTCTGGTTTGGAAATCGTCTTGGATGTGAGCGGTCTGCAGCCGGCCCCGGCTGACAGCTACTACCAGGGATGGCTCAAGGGCAAGGACGCCGCCGTCACCATCGGCACCTTCCATGCCCGCGGCGGTGGTGAGGACATCGTTCTGTGGTCTGGTGTCGAGGACACCTCTGTGTACGACACCCTCACGGTGACAGTGCAGCGCGTCGACGGGGGTCCAGCCTCGTCGGGCCGCGTAGTTCTCAAGGGCTCACTCAAATCGAGCTGAACATGGTCGTATCAGTAGCCCGCGGACTTGTCGACCACGTTGTGGAGAGCTTCTCCGTTGACGAAACGACGAAGGTTCTCTCGCGCGAACTCGTCGCCGCGCCGGGCCTTGCCGTCGGTGCTGGCGCCGTTGTGCGGAGTCGTCGGCGATAACGCCGCGGGAGACACAGATGAAGTACGCGGTCGGCTTCATCCGCGCGAACGCTTCCCGATCGAATCGCCCGTACGTCGCCGGGGTCCGCGGTGCCGTGACCACGACGAAGTCCGACTCCGCCACCATTTGATTGAACTCACATACTCGGTCGACGTACGGCGCTGGTCGCTCGGAATGACGTCGTACGCCGAGGACACGCATTTGGAAGGCGTTGGCCTTCTGGGCAAGGTCAAGTCCGGAGTGGCCGAGCCCGTAGATGCCGAGAGTGCGACCGGCGAGTTCGCCATGGGTGAACTGATCCCAGCGACGATCCGCCTGGGCCCGCAGCCAGCGCGGGACGTCTCGGTCGAGCATGAGCATCAGTAACATCGCATGCTCGGCCAATGGGATCCCGCCGGTGCCCGCGCTCGAAGTGAGCACCGCCGGGGAGTTGAGCATTTCGGGACAGAGATCACCGTCAACGCCGGCCGAGGGACTGTGCACCCACCTGAGCCGCGTCGCTTTCGCAAGTACCGACGGGGGCACTCTGCCGATGACGGCCTCCATCTCGCCGTAGACCTCCGTCGCTTGATCGATGGAGTCGACGAATCGCAGGTCCGCTCCGTTCGCAGCTTGGACCAGTGCCGGTGTTTCTTTGCCGACGACAACTATGATCATTTGACCTCAATCCGGATTGGCGTGCCCACCCCGCCTCCGGAGTTGACCCCGACACCTTCATGCCTGGGGAGCAGCGCGGTGTCAGGGTGCACGGGGCAGGCACGCGCCTAGGGGTGGACGGGCTCGAGGACCTCGTCGCGGAGGTGTTCGAGGCCGGTCATGAGTTTGCGCTGGGCGCGGAACATCCGGGACTTCACGGTGCCGATCGGGATGTCGAGGGTCTCGGAGATGTCCTGGTGGGTGAGGTTTCCGTAGTAGGCCAGTTTGATGATGGCCTGGTCGGACTCGGACAGCTTCTCGATTGCCGCGCGTATCTGCCAGACCAACCAGGCGCGTTCGAGAGAGTCGGACTCGCCTGCCGGGACGGCCTCCAGGTCAGCTCGGTCGACATCGACGAGGGGCACCCGACTCCGGTGGCGACGGTGTACGTCGATCGCCGCCCGGCGGGTGATGACGAACAGCCAGGGTTCGATCGGCCGGTTCGGATCGTAACTGGTGGCGGCGCGCCAAGCCTGCAGGAGAGCCTGCTGTACGGCGTCCGCGGCGAGCCCGTGGTCGCTCAGCGCGCGGTAGGCGACCGCGTACATTCGGCCCACGTAGAGATCGTGGATCTCTCGCAGGGACTCCTCCTCGCCGCGGGCGAACCGGATCTCCAAAGACACGGTCTGATCGCTGCTCATTCGCTGACACCTCATCGAATCCGTACGACGCGGGATCGGGGTGCGTCGTACGAGCAACTTCGCCGGGTGTCCTTACAGCGACCTGTAAAAGTCCTTACACGCTGTCTGTCAGTGATCTGACGGAGTGAGAGGTCCGTTGGAGAGCACTACGCGAAGCACGCCGCGTACGGTTCCCAACTACTTAGAGTGACTCTCGAGGCCATGCTGCTGATGTCGGACGCGGGTGGCGCGGTTGCGTCATGTCGCAGCGACGGCAGCGGTGGACAGGGGTGTCTCATTCCTGAAATTGCAAACTCTGCGGGCGAGGTGCGTCTGCCCTCGGCTTCCTGAAGGAGTTCCGCCTATGCCCCCCTCTCCCAGGATCACCGCTGCCGCGCTCGCGGCGTTGCTGACCCTCGGTGCGGTCACGGCGACCACCGCCGCCGCCGGCCCACCACCACCGACCCCTGCCGCGAAAGCCGAACCCACCAGCGCCAAGATCACGCTGATCACCGGCGACGTCGTCGAGGTAACCGACGCAGGCGCTGGTAAGAAGGCCGTCACCCTCCGTCCCGCAGCCGGCCGGGAGCGGGTGACCTTCCACACCGTCGAAATCGACGGTGGTGTCCGGGTGCTGCCGACCGACGCGGTTCCCTACATCGCCAACGGTGTCCTGGACGCCGACTTGTTCGACGTCGAGGAGCTCATCGCCGACGGGTACGGCGACTCGACCGCGAAGCAGCTCCCGCTGATCGTGAAGTACGACGGCAAAGCGCGCGGCTCCGCCTCTCTGGCCGGCACGACGACCACGCGCGAGCTGAGCTCGATTGGTGGTGCGGCGGTAAGCGCTTCCAAGGAGCAGCTGCCCGAGCTCTGGAAGGCGCTGAAGCCCGCCGCCGTCGGTGCGAAGACGCTGAACAGTGGTGTGAGCAAGATCTGGCTCGACGGCAAGGTGCGCGCGGTGCTGGACAAGAGTGTCCCGCAAATCGGCGCGCCCGCCGCGTGGCAGGCGGGCTACGAGGGCTCCGGTGTCGAGGTCGCCGTACTGGACACCGGGGTGGACGCGCAGCACCCGGACCTGGTGGGCAAGGTGCAGCAGGCGCAGGACTTCTCCGGCAGCGTGACCGGTCCGGCGGACCTCTTTGGTCACGGCACGCATGTCGCCGCGACGATCGCCGGCACCGGTGCGGGCGCCGGCGGCACCCGGAAGGGCGTCGCACCCAAGGCGGACCTGCTCGTCGGCAAGGTGCTCGGCGATGACGGGTACGGCTACGACTCCTGGATCATCGCCGGGATGGAATGGGCCGCGGCCGAAGGCGCCAAGGTGGTCAACATGAGCCTCGGCGGTGGTCCGACCGACGGTCTCGACCCGCTCAGCCAGGCGGTCAACGACATCACCGCCCGGACCGGTGCCTTGTTCGTGATCTCGGCTGGCAACTCCGGGGACGACGAGACTGTCGGCACCCCAGGCGCCGCGGCGGCCGCACTGACCGTGGCCGCGGTGGACCGAGATGACAAGCTGGCGTGGTTCTCCAGCCGCGGACCGCGGGTTGGCGACGCCGGCTTGAAGCCCGAGATCTCTGCTCCGGGGGTCGGCATCGTCGCCGCACGGGCTGCCGGCACTGCGATGGGTACCCCTGTCGACGACCTGTACACGGCAGCCTCGGGTACGTCGATGGCTGCGCCGCACGTGGCCGGAGCGGCCGCTCTGCTCGCGCAGCAGCACCCGGACTGGAAGGCCGGCCAACTGAAGGACGCGCTGGTCAGCACCGCGAAGACGCAGCCGAACCAGACTGTGTACGCCCAGGGTGCCGGCCGGGTCGACGTGAGTCGTGCGATCTCGCAGAAGGTCACCGCGACCGGTGTCGCGGACTTCGGCCTGGTCACACCGACCGAAGCGAGCACTCGGACCATCACCTACCGGAACTCGGGCAACGTCCCGGTCACCCTCAGCCTGTCCGCTGCGGTGACCAACCTGGACGTCAACAAACCGGAGACCGACGCGTTCGGCGTCCCGGCCACTGTCACTGTTCCGGCCAACGGCAGCGTCGACGTCGCGGTGAATCTAGCCGCGGCCAAGCTCGAGCGTGGCCTGCACAGTGGCTGGGTCGTTGCCACCGGCGCCAATGGCATCGCCAATCGCACAGCGCTCGGCGCGCTCCGCGCGGGCAAGAAGTACAAGGTCACCCTGCGCGGTATCGGGCGGGACGGGCAGCCGAGTGGCATTCCTGCCCTCTCGTTGTTCGGTGACAACTCACGCTCCGATACCCTCGGTTGGATCCCTAATGGGAGCAGCCGGCTGACTGTGGAGCTCGAGGAGGGCACCTATCTGCTGAACGCGGTAGTGCACCAGTACGACCCGCAGGATGAGCAGGTTAGCCTCATCACGGACCCGAACCTCGAGATCACCAAGGACACCGAGGTCGTCATCGACGCCCGCAAGGCGGCCCCGATCACGATCGAGACGCCGAAACCCTCGGAGCAGCAGGCGATCCTGAGCTACTACGTGCACCGGGTCTACGGCAACGGCCGCGCGATCAGCCACGGGGTCATGCATTTCAGCACGATGAAGGCGGTGAACGTCACCCCGACGAAGCCAGTCAAGGAGGGCTCGTACGAGTTCTCGTCCCGCTGGCAATTGGTCGCGCCGATCGTCCAGGCCACGGCAAAGGGTGTCACGGGGCCGCTCGACATCCGTCTGCTGCACCGGTCGCCGTCGTTCGAGGGCAAGAAGCGGTTTCCACTCGTCTACGCCGACTCGTCCATGACTGGGGTCAAGGACGCAGTTGCGGTCGTGATCCGTCGGCCGGGTGAGTACGAGGCGGATCACATCGCAGCAGCAGCGCGAGCCGGTGCTGCGGCGTTGATCATTGTCCGGCCGATCGATGACTCGGTGTGGACAGTTTGGGAGCCGCTCGCGGACCGGGAGCCACTCCCAGCGATGGTCATCACCGCCAAAGACGGCCAGAAGCTGATTGATCGAGCCAGAAAGGGAAAGGCGACCATTGATCTGACGCTGACCACCTCCAGCCCATACCTGTACGACGTCCAGCAAGTGTCGGCCGGACACATTCCGGCGAAGATCACCTACAAGGTGACCCCGTCGAACAGTGCGCGGATCACCACCCGGTACGCCGACAACGGCGGATTCAATTGGGCCAAGGAGCAGCGTTTCGGCTGGCGGCCCTGGCAGGAGTACTCCTGGAACGACGACCAGCGGTTCGTCGAGACGCCGAAGGTGCGCGAGGAGTGGGTGACGTCCGGTGACTCGCTCTGGCAGCACCGTGTGCACCACGAGTACATCTGGTACACCGGCCCGTTGACCTTCGGCATGGCCGAGAATCCGCGCAGTTACCAGAGTGGCAAGTCGGACGAAACATGGTTCGGTCCGGTCGTCCGACCTGCGGCTGCCCCTGGTGTGGTGTCGACCCGTTCCGGCGACAGGTTGGCGTTGCGGATCCCGCAGTTCGTGGACCAGGAAGGGCACTACACGATTGATCACTTCATGCCGGCCCCGGCAGTGCTGTCGCGGAACGGCACCAAGGTCGCGGAGTTGTTCAACGGCTGGGCGGATGTGACGACCACCGGCGACAACGCGTCGTACAAGCTGGACATGTCGACCGAACGGACCGACAACGAGCGCCAGGGCGAGTGGATCTGGGGTACGCGGACACAGACCTCGTGGGAATTCCGGTCGAGAAGGACAGATCCGGAGAAGGCGACGCCGCTGCCACTGCTGCAGGTCGGATACAAGGTTCCGGTGGACCTCACCGGCCGCGTCGGCGCCAAGACCCACGTCGTCGGCTTCAACGTCCATCAACAGGTCGGCGCACCGGCTGCCACGTCGACGACACTGAAGGCGTGGGCATCGTTCGACGACGGCAAGTCCTGGAAGATGCTCGCTGTCGCTGGTAAGGGCGGCAAGTACCTTGCTTTGGTTCCGTCAGCGCACGGCACTGTCTCGCTCAAGGTCGAGGCGAAGGACAACACGGGTGCGAGTGTCACCCAGACCGTGATTCGCGCGTACGGCGTGAGGTAGCGGAATGAGCGCCTGGCGGCCTCGGTGGATCGGCCGAGCCGCCAGGTTCTTTCATGGAACCGCAGTACACATGTCGTCCGTAGGAGTGAATGTAGCGGCGAACTGGAGGTCCAGCCATGGTGCACGGCGGGCTCACCGTGGTCGTGCCGGTCTGGGACGACTACGTGAGGTGGCTTTCTGATTGCGTCGAGTCGATCCTTCGGCAGCGCCAGGAGGTCGACCTGGAGGTCCTGGTCGTGGACAACGCCTCCTCGGCTCCGATCCTTCTTGACGACGCGCGTCTCCTGAGGCTAGAGGACCGCTGCAGCGTAGGCGCCGCACGCAACGCAGGGCTCGACGCTGTGACCACGGAGTTCGTGGCGTTCGCGGATGCAGACGACCTGTTCCCGAGCGGATACTTCCGATTCGCGGTCGACAGGTTGAGAGTACGTCCGGGCGTGGTCGCGGTGGGGATGCGCCCAGTCGCGTTGGACGACAGCACGGGTATCGAACGGCCCTTCGCGTGGCCCACGGATGGTGCCATCAAGGCGGCTCGTCGGAGTCGGCGGCTGCTCGCAGTGCGTGGGCTTCTGATGGAGCCATCGATCGTGATGAGCGGCTCTGTGTTTCGCGCAGAGGCACTGCGTCAGGCAGGCGGTTACAGCGACCTCAGCTACGGCGAGGACGCCAACCTCGCTCTGCTCCTCCCGTTCCTCGGCGACGTGGAGCTTCACTACAGCCCGAACCGCCGCTACCGCATCCATTCTGGCTCGCTGGCGCGTCAGACACCTGAGCGGGTAGTCCTCGAAGCGACCTACGCCGACGCCCGCCGCCGCCTCCTGCACCACTCGCAGGTCCCGCTCTGGGCAAAAGCCCTTCTGCCCTGGATCCGCCGCTACCACAACCGCCGCATTCAGAACGCACTCACCGGTGTAGAGCAACGCAAAGTTCTCTGAGCCCGAACCACCCACTCTCGAGAAGGACCGGAGATGATCAGCGAGTACGTTGTGCGGGTCGAGTTGGATCGCCGTGGCGTCAGCAACGACGACGTGGCCCATGTCCACGAGCACCTCGGCGACTGGGGCGCCAGGGCATCCGAGAACCTGGCCGGCTATCTCGAGGTCACTCTTACTGTGCCGGGCAACGACCTGCGCCAGGCTGTCCGCACTGCCATGACTCTTGCGGCTCAGCTGGGACTCGGCGAGCCGATCGCAACACATGGGGCGAGTGCAGCCCTTGTGCGTCAGCGTGACGGCCTGATGCTGATGCCTGCCCTGGTGTCCGTGCCCCATGCCGCCGACGTTCTGGGATGCACCCGCCAGAACGTCATTTACCTCATCGAGACCGGCAAGCTGCAGGCGACCAAGGTATCTCGCGACTACATCATCCTCGAAGTCGCACTTACCCAGCTGTGCCGAGACAAGTTGTCGTCCGCTCAGCGCCGTGTCAGCCGTGTCGGTTCGCGGGCCCGTGACAGGCTCGAGCCTCGCGGGAACGAACCCGTCAGCAGGGAGGATCGACACCTGTCGTGATCTTGACGGCGCTCCACGTAGACAGAGTCGATCTGTGTCGGTGCCCGAGCGACTCGCTCAATCTGTCGCTGATGGAGTCCCGGGGTTGATGCACCCTCGGTTGTGTGAGTGCGACCGGTTGGTCGTCACGGGTTTGTGCGAAGTAGTTCTCCTTGGCTTCGACGGGAGGGCGTCGTCGAGGCGGTGCATGCGCCGGGTGGGGTTGCACCAGTGACCCAGTCGGCGGTGATGGCCTCGAGGTTGCGGAGGGCGGTGAGTGGTCCCGCGCCGAAAGGGGAGTCGTCGCGGACGCTTCGACCTTCTAGAGCTCGGTGGTGGTCTCGGCCAGGGCGTCGTCCTACGTGTCGCCGACCGACCCGATCGATAGGCTAAGACCTTGGAGGTGCAGGGTTTCGGTGAGGTGCACAGTATGGGATCCGGCATCGGAGCGGTGGATTGCCTTTCTTGCAGGGGATCGCTCTGCATCGCCCGGCACGGTGCGGACGCGCGGTGTAGCAGAATTTGCGTGTGGTCAGGCGCACGTAGGTGAAGTCGGGGACCAGCAGCCAGTTCGGCGCCGGCACCCGGAGTTGCCGCTCGATCAGGTCCGGAGCCCGGGGCGCGGACGGGTCCGGCGTCGTGGTGCGGATTTTCTTGGTCTTGCTGGCACCACGCCACCGTTCGCCTCCGTCAGCCGCTCAACGGTGCAGCGTGCAACCAAGAGCCCGTAGCGATGCAGGTGAGCCCACATCCTCAACGCCCGTGGAGCGACTCAGGCTTACGGCGCTGTCGCGGGTCGCTTCCTGCACGAAGCAGCTCGAACCCCGGCTGAGGGCCCGAGCTTGGCTCAAATCTCGAGGTCGGCACGCTGTGCGCGGCTGCGACTACCCTGGACAGCCACAGCTTGTCCTTGTTACCAGTTCGCAGGTCAACCGTTCCGTCGTTCGATTGGTAGGGCGTCTGGCGATCTGCTTCTGGATGAGGTCGACCGCCCGGGCGCCCAACTGAGTGATCGGCTGTTGGACGGTCGTCAGTTGGGGTGTTATGAGCCCGGCCTCGCGGATCCCGTCGAACGACACGATCGCGAGGTCCTGCGGCAGCGTAAGCCCTGCGGCGCGCGCTGCATGGATCACGCCGATGGCCTGCTCGTCGGTGTGAATGAACAGAGCGGTGAATTGCCGCGGTGACCGCAGCAGGCGTTCGGTGAGATCGAAGGCTTCATACCGATCGAAGCGGCATCGCACCACAGTCTGACTCGCCGCGTCGATTTCCGCGTTCTCGAGGGTCTCCCGCCAGCCACGCTCCCGCTCCTGCACCGCTTTGAATTTCTGGGGGCCGGCGAGCATGCCGACACGGGTGTGCCCATGGCCAAGGAGGTGTTCGACGGCGGCGGCAGCACCCGGGACATTGTCTGGGGTCAGCAGGGTTCCGCGTGCGCCGTTGGGAAGTGGATCGAAGGAGACCAGCGGGACTCCCTGTTCGCGTTTGAGGAGTGCGTTGGTGCGCGGGCCGTTCCTGCCGTCCGACTCCTGTGCCGCTCCGACGAGGATCAGCCCGCTGCACTGGCGGCTGAGGAAAGTCTCGACATATGCCGCCTGCCGATCGTCCTCGTGTCTGGCGTTCCCGAGAATGACGGTGAATCCCTTGGCGGTCGCGGCACCTTCGATCGCGGTGCCGAGCGCGGCGAAGTACGGGTTGTCGAAGTTCGGGACGATGAGTCCGATGACGTCGTCGTGCCGGCGTGACAGCGCCCTGGCGGCGGCGTTGGGCCGGTAGCCGAGCTCCTCGACTGCCTGCAGGACGCGCCGGCGGGTGGCAGCGGCGACCGGACGTGGCCCGTTGTTCAGGACATAGCTGACGACCGCCGTCGATGTCCCCGCCAGCCGGGCGACATCATCTCGCGTGACCACGTTTCGCTCCTTCTCCGGGGTGCGCCGGACGGACACACCGCGACAACCATACTGAGAGGCCAGGTTCGGTCGGCGTCGCGAACGCGGGCGGACCCCTCGACCGGGCAGCGCCACGGATCGGCGTCCCGACGCGGCCGTGGCGCCGTGACGGAGCGACTGGTGGCGGCTTCGGCCTGGTCGATGGTACGCCGGCCGCAACCGGGCAGGCTTCTGACAGCGCGTCGTGCGCTCCGGTCAGGCAACCTGCAACAGGTCGGACAACTGGTGCACTCATCCCTTCTGCTTCGCCGCTTCGTTTCCTGTCGAGCCGAGCGGCGGGTGTTTGACTCTGAAATTCTACGCGCGTAGTGTTCACACAGTCTACGCGCGTAGTGTCTCCTCAGGGTGTTGCGCTCGGCGCTGCATCTGGCCCGCACAGTCGACGACGACACCCGGTGCGGGGCTCCAGTCGACTCAGAAACACAGGAGGTCTCATGCGGTCCAAGTTCGTCCTTTCGGCGCCGGTCTTCGTCCTGGCGCTAGGCCTGGCCGGTTGCGGGGGCTCAACAGGAGGCGCCGGCTCAGGTGCGACGCCCACCGACTGCTCCTCGTCTGAGACCTTCTGCGTCGGTCTCGTCACGGACGGAAGCAAGATCGACGACAAGTCGTTCAACCAGGCGGCGTGGGCCGGTGTCCAGAAGGCGAAGGACTCGCTCGGGGCGTACGTGCGGTACATCGAGCCGGCGGAAGCCAAGGACTACGCGGCGAGCATCAAGCAGTTCACCGATCAGAAGTACGACGTCGTCATCACCGTCGGCTTCCTGACGGCCGACCCGACCGTTGCCGCGGCGGCGCAGAATCCCGGCACGAAGTTCATCGGTGTCGACCAGCTCCTCGACACGGAGAAAGTCAAGAGCCCGAACCTCACCGGACTCACCTTCCCGGCCGACCAAGCCGGCTACGCCGTCGGATACCTGGCGGGACTGCTCACGAAGACCGGCAAGGTCGGCGCCATCAACGGCCTCGAGATCCCGCCGGTGCAGAAGTACTTCAAGGGCTACGAGGCGGGCGCCAAGGCGTCGAACCCGAAGGTCGAGGTCGTCGGTGTCTATCACCCGGCCGGTGGCCAGCCGTTCAACGACCCGGTATGGGGTGCCGGTGAGGCGAAGAAGCAACTTTCCCAAGGCGTCGACGTGATCTTCGGCATCGGCAGCAACACTGGCAACGGTGCTCTCAACGAGGTCGCGAAGTCGTCCGGCGCCGGCACCACGCGCTTCTGCATCGGTGTCGACGTGGACCAATGGGGAACCCTCCCCGAAGCACGCCCGTGCCTGGTCACGTCGGCTGAGAAGCTCATCTCCGATGGTGTCGCCGAGCTGCTCGGTCAGGCCGGCGACGGCACGCTGAAGGGCGGGAACTTCCTCGGCAAGACCGGTATCTCGCAGTTCCACGACTTCGACGACAAGATCCCGGCTGACGTGAAGGCCAAGGTCGAGGACGTCGTCAAGAAGCTCGCCGACGGCTCGCTGCAGACCAACGTCGTTCTCTGAGCCGATTCGTGAAGGAGCGTGAGGGTTCGCCGATGAGTACTCCGATTCCTCCACCGGAAGTCCGGGAGGCCCCGGGTGGCGCGGAAGAGTCCACGCCCAGCCCGGTTGCCGCAGCTGATCGCGGCGGACCTGCACGCCCGAGCGGGACCCTCGGGCTCCTCATCCGGAGGCAGACGATCGTGGTTCCGCTCGTTGCCTTGGCAGCCGCGTTCTCGGTCGGCGCGCTGCTCATCCGCAGCCAGGGTGTCAACCCGGCGTATGCGTACGAGAGCCTGTTCTCCTACGCCCTCCTCGACGGCAGTGGCCTGACCGCCACGCTGCAGAAGGTGGTTCCACTGGTCCTTTGTGGTCTTGCGGTGGCGATCCCACTCCGCCTGGGCCTGTTCAACATCGGTGGTCAGGGCCAGTTCATGGTGGGGGCGATCGGTGCGGCCGCGGCTGCGTATGCGCTGCGATCCGCACCGGGGATCGTGACGATCATCGTGACGATGGTCGTCGGTGTCCTGGCCGGCTCGATGTGGGCTTCGATCGCCGGTCTGCTGAAGGCGGCCCGCGGTGTACATGAGGTCATCTCGACAATCATGCTCAACTCGGTCGCGGGTGGGCTGATCGACTGGATGCTCAACGGTCCGCTTGCGGACGAGCAGGTGCCGTACCCGGCCTCGCACGCGGTGCCCGGCTCTGCCCAGCTGCCTCCCATTGGGGTCGTTCCGATCGGGCTGCCGGTCGCCGTGACCCTTGCCGTCGCAACAGCCTGGTTGTTGCGACGGACAACGATCGGGTTCCGCTTCGAGACGGTCGGGCGGAACCGGTACGCCGCCTCCTACGCGGGGATCTCGATCCGCACGACGACGGTCGTCGCGATGGGGATCGCCGGGGGATGCGCCGGACTGTCCGGAGGGATCGAGCTCGTCGGTGTCGAGCCCTACCGCTACCAGGACGGCATCGCCGCCAGCCTGGGCTTCGACGGGATCACGATCGCGCTGCTTGCCCGAGGCAACCCGATCGGAACGATCCCGGCGGCGCTCCTGGTCGCGGCGATGCGGGCGGGTGCTCCCCACCTCGCTCTCGACACCGGGCTCCGGCCGGAGATCGTCGACATGGTCCTCGCCATCACCCTGCTCTTCGTCTCGCTGCCTCTCGTCGTCAAACTGATCTTTCGCAAGCACGCGGCCAAGGGCAGCCAGCTCGCCAGCAGTTGGGGGGCGTGATGGCCGGCATCGTGACCTGGCAGTTCCGGCACCTGCTCGCCATCGGGACGCCCCTGCTGATCCTGATCGCGGCCTATCTCTTCTATTTCGTCGATCAGACCGTCGCGACGTCAATGTGCGCCAATGCGTGGTTCTTCGCCGTGCCGCTCGTTCTCGGCGCGCTGACCGGGGTCATCGGTGAGCGGTCCGGTGTCGTCAACATCGGTATCGAGGGCCAGATGCTCACTGCGGCGTTCGCGTCGTTCTTCACCGCGGCGGCAACGAAGTCGCTGGTCGCCGGGGTCGCCGCGGGAATCCTCGCCGGGGTTGCAATGGGCGCGTTCCTCGCCTGGACGACCGTCACGGCCCGGATGGATCAGATCATCGCCGGTGTGGCGATCAACATCGTCGCGACCGGTATCACCTCCTTTTTCTACAAGTCGGGTGCTCAGCTTCCGGTGAACATGCCGCAGTGGAACGTACCCGTGCTGTCGAAGATCCCGCTCATCGGCGAGACCTTCTTCCAGACCGGTCCGATCGCCCTGTTTGCACTTCTGATCGCGCCGGTGCTGCACTTCGCCATGTTCCGGACCCGCTGGGGTCTGCGAACCCGGGCGATCGGTGAGTACCCGTCGGCGGCCGACACAGCAGGTATCAACGTCAATCGGATGCGGTTCGTCAACGTCGTACTCGCGGGGATCCTGGCCGGCGCGGCGGGAACCTACCTCAGCATGGAGGCTACGAGCTCGTTCAGCCGTGGCATGACGGCCGGGCGCGGATTTCTCGCCCTGGCGATCATGATCTTCGGTGCCTGGCGGCCGCTGCGGGTCGTGGCCGCGGCGCTGTTTTTCGGGTTCGCCAACGCACTTGCTTCCCAGCTCCAGGGAGTCGTCGACATCCCCCAGCAGTTCGTCACCCTCCTGCCCTACGTCCTCACTCTCGCCGTCCTCGCAATAGCGGCAGGCCGTGTCCGGGCTCCGGCGGCTGAAGGCGTCCCGTTCATCAAGGGAGAAGGCCAGTGACACAAGCGGAGTCTCGGCCCGAGGCGGCACGCGGCCGCCCACCCAGCACGGAGGAGCGCGTCCTAGAGCTCCAAGGCCTCTCGAAGTCCTATGGCGCCGTCCACGCGAACTCCGATATCACTTTGCATATCGGGCGGGGCGAGATCGTTGCGCTGCTCGGCGAGAACGGCGCCGGCAAGTCGACCTTGGTCAAGCAGATCTTCGGACTGACTCGCCCGGACGCGGGCCGAATCGTGATCAAGGGCGACAGCACCCCAATCAAGGATCCCAAGGACGCGATCCGGCGCGGCATCGGCATGGTCCACCAGCACTTCCAGCTCGTGCCGGTCATGACAGTCGCGGAGAATCTCATCCTCGGCCACGAGCCGGTGCGCGGCGGTATCCGTCTCGACCTCGCGGCCGCCCGGATGATGGTTCGCGAGCTGTCCGAGAAGCACGGCCTCGCCGTCGATCCCGATGCCAGGATCGAGGATCTCCCGGTCGGTGCCCAACAGCGGGTCGAGATACTCAAGGCCCTTTCGCACAGGGTTGATCTGCTCATCCTCGATGAGCCGACAGCGGTCCTCACTCCGCAGGAGACCGACGAGTTGCTCGGTGTGCTGAGCGAGCTCGCCGCCGCGGGCACGGCGATCGTCTTCATCACTCACAAGCTGCGCGAAGTTCTCGCCGTCGCCGACCGGGTCTACGTGCTGCGCCGCGGCCGGGTCGTCGGCACAGTTCCCACCGACGAAACCGACGCCGCCAGGCTCGCCACGATGATGGTCGGTCACGACGTCATCCTTCGCGTCGACAAGAAACCGTCGACACCCGGTAAGGCGGTGCTATCGGTTCGTGACCTCGTGGTCCGCGACAACCGCCGTCTCACCGCCGTCGACGGCTTTTCGATCGAGGTGCGAGCCGGCGAGATCGTCGGCATCGCAGGGGTCG
The DNA here is from genome assembly GCF_004348725.1 of Kribbella turkmenica. GTDB lineage: Bacteria > Actinomycetota > Actinomycetes > Propionibacteriales > Kribbellaceae > Kribbella > Kribbella turkmenica. Next base: position 17,923 of record NZ_SMKR01000026.1, on the reverse strand, counting down.
AGGGGAACGGCCAACGCGAACTCGTCGAGGCGATCGCCGGGATGCGGTCTCCGCTGTCCGGCACAGTCCGGCTGGGTGACCGGGACATCACCCGGTTCAACGCTGCCGACACGAATGCGGCCGGCGTCGGGCACATCCCTGAGGACCGCGAGCGTCACGGCATCGTCGCGTCGTACTCGATCGCCGACAACCTCGTTCTCAACTGTTTCGACTCCGAGCCCTATTCGAGACACTGGATCCGCAACATCAGCGCCATCCGCGAGCATGCGATCGCCCTGCGTGCGGAGTTCGACATCCGGTCTGCATCGATCGATGCGACGGCGGGCTCGCTTTCCGGGGGCAACAAGCAGAAAGTCGTCGTCGCTCGCGAGATGGCGGCCCGGCCGCGCCTGCTCGTGGCGGCACAGCCGACTCGGGGTGTCGACATCGGAGCGATCGAGCTCATCCACCGCCGGATCGTCGAGGCGCGCGACGCCGGCGCAGCTGTATTGCTCGTGTCCGCAGAGCTCGACGAAGTGCTCTCACTCGCCGACCGGGTTGCTGTCATCCATGCAGGCAAGGTTGTTGCCGAACTGCCTGGCGACCTGGTCGACCGCGCCGAGATCGGCCGACTCATGGCCGGCGAACGGCCTGGTGTCCCACCGACGGACCACCGATCTGATGGAGAAAGCTGAATGACGAATCGTGACCAGTCTTGCCGCGGCCGCGCGGTCCCGACCATCCTCGACGTGGACACCGGAGTGGATGACGCCCTCGCGCTCATGCTCGCCTGCGCAGCCGAGGAGATCGATCTTGTGGGCGTCACGTGTGTTGCAGGCAATACACGCCTTCCAGATGTGCTGACGAACACCCGTGCCATCCTGCGTTACTGCGGGAGGGAATACCTTCCGGTAGCCGCGGGCGCGGATCGGGCCCTAGTCCGGGAGCCGGTCGGCCTGGACAACGCCTGGGTCCACGGCGGAGCGGGCCGAGGGTATGCCACGATCGCTGAGCGACTCGCGCCGAGCACGAACGTTCACGCTGCTCAGTTCATCGTCGACGAGGTACGGCGACGGCCGGGCGAGATCACGCTCATCAGCACCGGTCCGATGACGAACATCGCTCTCGCACTGCGACTCGAACCTCGGTTGCCGAGTCTGATCGGCCGGTGGATCTTCATGGGCGGAGCATTCGCGGTCGGCGGGAACACGACGCCTGCGGCCGAGTTCAACGTTCAGGCGGATCCCGAGGCAGCGCGGATCGCCATCAGCGAGTTCAGCTCGGCTCCACAACGCCCGACCGCGATCGGTCTCGACGTCACGCATCAGGTCCGGCTGCTACCCCGGCACATCGAGCGTCTCGCGGCGATGGCCGGCGACGAGTTCAGCGTCGTTCCCGGATCCGGACCGTGGGGGACACCGAGCAACCCCCTCCTTGCCTACCTCGAAGGCGCGATCCGCAAGTACGCGGAATATCACCAGCAGCTCCATGGCTTCTACGGGACCTACCTCCACGACCCCGTCACTGTTGCGGTCGCCATGGACCCGACGCTCGTGTCGGTACGGCCAGCCGCAGTAGACGTCGAGTGCCGAGGCGCGCTGACCGCCGGTGCGACAGTCGCGGACTGGAAGAAGGTTTGGGACAAGGAGCCGAACGTCGACGTCGCCATCACTGTGGACGCGGAGCGCGCGCTGGCCACCGTGACACACGCGGTGGGCAGCTTCATTGCGTCAGCCGAGTCTGTGCGAGACCGGAGCACCGCCACATGAACTCCGGACCGGCCATTAGGTTGACCAATCGCAGGGCCTTCCCGAGCCAAATGCGCCAGATTTAGTTTATCGTCGATGTGAACCGGCTCAAACCGTCATGCGCCGGTCTTGGCTCATCGCGGTGAACCGCCTCAAGAGCCCCGCGGAGCACCTCGCTCTCATGGTGTGCGTGCTGTCCGAGTACTCCGACCAGCCGATCAATGTCGGCCGCACGCTCCGACCTTGATCGTTCGTTGACCTGGTCGAGATCTATGCAGTGACACCTTCGTCGTACGACACGGAAGCAGCTGAAGGGCAGGAAGCACGGAGCGGGAAGCCGCCCTCCGGCTGTTCGCGCTACTCCGGACAACAGGCTGCCACCTTCCGTGTGCTCGGGGACAAGTTCGAGGCACGCGTGACGCCCGAGGTGCGGTTCGCCAGCGCCTTGAACCGGTTGCAGCCAACGCTGATGAACTTCAACACCGGAGGCTGAACCTGGCACGCCTTGGGCTTGACGGACGACGATGTCGCACTCCGTAGTAGTTCGGAGTCAACCCCGAAAGATTCACACAGTTGGTTAACGTCGACGAGACAGATAGCGAGGGCTGCGGTGGGAGTGCGGAGTCTGACACAGGCAGAGGCCGAAGTGAGGTCGAATGCACTGGTGGTGGAGCGGTATGACGTGGCCGTCGATCTGACCGACTTGCTCAATAATTCGTGGGTCCGGTGCGAGTCGATGATCAGGTTCAGGTGTCGGTTGCCTGGGAGTGGGAGCTTCGTTGACTGTGCTGCTGAGGTGGAGAGCGCCGTGCTCAACGGCGTTCCGCTGCCGACAGCCGTGGACGGTCGGATCGCACTGGCGGATCTTGCCGAGGACAACGTTCTTGTGGTTTGCAGCCGGGTGGACACGGCCAGCGGGGTTCAGGGCATGCACAAGGCGATCGATCCTGCGGACGGGCGGGTGTACGCGTACACGGATTTCACTCCAGACTACGCCCGGTATGTCTGGGCGTGCTTCGACCAGCCTGATCTCAAGGCGCCTCACGCGTTTACGGTGACAGCTCCGGCTGACTGGCTGGTTCTGAGCAACAGCGGTGATCCTCGGGTCGAGGCGATCGACTCTGGGCGGCGCTGGAGTTTTCCGGCCACTCCGCCGTTGGCGACATACAACACGGTGATCAATGCCGGGCCGTACTACGAGATCCGCCGGGACGGCGCGGGTCATGATCTCGGGCTGTTTGCCCGGCAGTCGCTAGCTCCGGTACTCGAGCGGGATGCCACCGAGTTGTTCACGCTGACCACTCAAGGACTCGAGTTCTTCGCCGAGCGCTTCGGGATGCCGTTCCCGCAGCACAAGTACGACCAGGTCTTCACGCCGGAATTCCCCGGCGCCATGGAGAACTTCGGTTGTGTCACGTGGATGGACTGGTTCCTGCGTCGGAGTACCCCGACGCGGGCGGAGTGGGACACCTTCTCGAGGTATCTGCTGCATGAGCTCGCTCATCAGTGGTTCGGCAACATCGTCACGATGCGGTGGTGGGACGACTTGTGGCTGAACGAGGCCTTCGCCGAGTTCGCCAGCAACTGGGCCGCGGTGCGTGCCACGTCGTACACCGATGCCTGGGCAGCTCACCTGGCCGGCGAGAAACTCAAGGCGTACTTCGTCGACCAGGGGCCGACTACACACCCGATCCGCCAGCCGGTGCCGGATGTCGCGGCGGCTGAGGCGACGTTCGATGCGATCACCTATCCCAAGGGCGCGTCGGCGCTGCAGCAGCTGATGACGTACGTCGGTGAGGACACGTTCGCCACCGGGTTGACCGCGTACTTCGCGAAGCACGCCTGGGGCAACACCACCCTGCAGGATCTGATCGATGCGCTGGCCGCGTCGAGTGGACGGGATCTGGATGCCTGGCGGATTGGATGGCTGGAGACTGCGGGGACCGATCGGCTGGCGCTCGAGCGTGACGTACTGGTTGCGAAGGGGCCTGGGGGCGTGGCGCGACCGCATGTGCTGGGAATTGGGGCCTATCGGAGACGGGCGGATCGTCTTGAGCGTGTGGCGTTGCAACAGGTCGAGGTGAGTGGGGAGCGGACACAACTTGAGTTGCCGGCCGACGCGGACCTGTATTTGGTCAACGACGAGGACCTGACCTTTGCGTCGGCTCGACCTGATCAGGCTTTTCGGAACGGCTTCTTCGGTGACGCCGCTCGGCTGCCTACCGCGATCTCCCGCGGCGTTGCGGTCACGATGGCGTGGGACATGCTGCTCAACGACGAGGCGACGGCCGCCGAGGCTGTTCAGTGCCTGACCGGAGTGCTGGCCGTCGAGACATCCGCGTCCGTGATCGAGCCATATCTCAATCTGGCGGTAGAGGCTGCGGACTTGTGGAGCCCGGCCGCAGACCGTGACGGGTTGCTGGGATCGGTCGCCGGGGCGTGCCGCCGCTTGGCCGGCGATCCGTCGTACCGCAAGGCTGCTTTGCGCGGCTTCGCTCGTACGGCGGCCGACCTCGAGCAGGTCGGATGGCTTCAGTCCGAGGCCGGGGAGGACTTGGATCTCCAGTGGCGGGCGCTGGCCCGCAAGGCACAGCTCGGCAGCCCAACCGCCGCGGAGGCCGAAGCTCTCCTGGCGCGGGACCCCGATCCGGAAGCATGGGTCAGCCGGCTCCAGGTCCGTGCTGCCACCCCCGATCCCGCGGAGAAGCAGGCAGTGTGGCAATCGCTGGTGACCGAGCGCGCGGTTCCCATCGCCTCGGTCCACTCCGTAGCCGCGCTGTTCTGGAGCGCAGGCCAGGACGACTTCCTTCACCCGTACGCCGAGGCCTACCTGGAATTGGTCCCGACCCTCCACCAGGGCGGCGTCATGCCCGCCACCACCTTCACGAGATCCCTGTTCCCCCTCGTCGCCATCGACGATTCCTTCCTTGCCCGCGCTGAGGCATTGGCCACAGGGGCCACTCCGGTGGTCCGCACCAATCTCCTGGACCGTTGCAACCGCCTTCGCCGAATGCTGCGCTCGCGGCTCTAGCAGGCATGGTTGGTTGCCCGGTTCGATGGGCGGCCGTCATTCAATGGAGTGCGCAGCGAACCGGAGTCAGGCAGAGGTCTCGGCCAGGCGGGTGTCGGTGCGGAAGAGAGATCCGGGATGGGTGCCAGGCAGGTGACTTCCAGCGCCGAAGAGCCGCTGGCGGAAGGTGTCTCGGGTGTGCTTGGTCCGGACCAGGCCCATCCGCTGGAGTTCGGGTACGACGGAATCGACGAGGTCGGCGTACGAACCTGGCGATACGAACGGGGTGTAGTTGAAGCCGTCAAGGTCAGTATCGGAGACGATGCCGGCAATCTGATCGGCGACCTCGGCCGGCGTGCCGACCAGGATGAGTTCGCGCATGCCTCGGCGGAGGAAGTCGGCGGATGCCTCACGCACGGTTGTATCGCGGTACCGCTCGACGTGTGACTTGCCGCCGTCAGTGCTGACCGTGGAAAAGCTCGCGTCGGGGTCGAGTGCGGCGAGATCGATCCCGGTCATCATCGCGTAGTACGCCCGGGCGGCGTCGGGGTTGACCCACTCGAGGTATTCCTCGAGCTTCTCGTCGGCAGCTGACCGAGACGGTCCCGTGACGACGGAGAGGCCAGAGATGGCCTTGATTGCGTCACGGCCCCTGCCGGCCGACTCTGCCGCGGTGCGGATGTCGCTGACCTGACCGCGCAGCATCTCGCTGTCCTTGCCATGCAAGAAGACGATCTCCGCGTTCGCGGCCGCAAATGCTCGGCCGGTCGACGAGGTACCAGCTTGCACGATGACCGGAGTGCGCTGTGGTGAAGGCTCGCTGTCGAAGTAGCCGTGTGATGTGAAGTACGGCCCTTCGTGTTTGATGGGGTGCACCCGGCTTGGATCGGCGTACAGTCGTGCGGCCTTGTCGACCACCACGGAGCCTTCCTCCCAGGATCCTTCGAAGAGCTTGTAGCTCAGGTCGAGGAAGTCTCGCGCGCGAGCGTAGCGCTTGTCGTGCGCCAACTGGGGTCTGCCGAAGAGTTCGGAGACGACGGCGCTACTTGTCGTGACAACATTCCAGCCGATTCGGCCCTTGGTGAGATGGTCCAGCGTGGCGAAGCGCCGGGCGTTTGCGTATGGCTCCTCGAAGGTCGTCGAGGTGGTTACGGCGAAGTGCAGGTCGCTGGTAACCGAGGCGAGCGCAGGGATGAGCAGCATTGGGTCGTTATTCGGAACCTCGACCGCCTGCTCGAATGTGACGTCCGGTGTCTCGCCGCGTAAGTGCGGGTAGCCGTAGGAGTCCGCGAGAAAGAGGAAGTCGAAGTATCCGCGCTCTAGCAGTCGAGCGAGGTCGAGCCAGTAGTCGAGGTCCTTGTAGCGGTAGGTCTGCTGTTCCGGATGAGCCCAGAGCCCCTGACTGGTGAGATTCACCTGGTTGATCTCGAACGCGCCCAACAGAATCCGCTTCATTCCTGTCCCTTCGATAACCCGCCCCGTCAATCGTCGAGCCCGCCATCTGGGATGTCGAAGACCAGTTCTGGATCGAGTTATAAGCTGAATGAATAGGTAGGCCCTGGGAGGTGAGAGCTGTGGCCGAGGTGGATCTGAGACTTCTGCGGTACTTCGTCGCAGTCGCGGAGCAGGCGAGTTTCACGAAGGCTGCTGAGGCACTCCACCTATCCCAGCCCGCGTTAAGTCAGGCCATCCTCCGCCTCGAGCACGAGTTGGGCACACCGCTACTCGACCGAGGAGACCGCGGCTCGCGTCGCGGAGTCGCGCTGACACATGCAGGCACCGTCTTCCTGCCCGCGGCGCGAGAGGCACTCCGAGCGACTGAACACGCTGTCAGGGTGGCAAGGGAGGCGGTAGAGCCAGTGCGGCTCCGGGTGGGCTTCGGCACAAGTACGCCGCGCAGACTTACACGTGTCGCGCTGACAGCAGCCGAGGAGTTCGACCACCTCGAGCTCATGCTTGAGTACGTGCCCTGGGGTGGGGAGCTGACGGCTCTCAAGGCTGGTCAGGTCGACCTTCTGTTCCTGCAAGCAGCCAGCGGATTCGTCGAGGCCGGGTGCGCCGCGTTTGAGCTCGAACCTCTGAGCCGCATGGCCGTGTTCCCCATTCACCATGAGCTTGCGTCTCGCGACCGGGTGTCGATCCTCGATCTCGCCGACGAGCCGATCGTCGACGCAGCAACGGATCGCGCCTACTGGATCGTCGATCCACGGCCCGACGGATCCGCACCGAAAACCGTGGGACCACCTGCACGTTCGGTCGGCGAGATGCTCGCCTTCGTGTCTGCTGGGCTGGGGATGGCGATCACCACCTCCACTGTCGCCGCATCGAACCACAGCGACGACGTCGCCTTCGTCCCTATCAGCGACCTCGACGCCGCTTCGATCTACCTGGTCACTCGGGCCGACGACGACCGTCCCCTGCTCACCGCGGTCCAGGACAAGATCGTCGCGGAGGTGAGGCGCAGCGAAGCGTTGCCCGAGGCTGCGCACTGACGACAAGCACCTGCTTGGACCATGTGGCGAAAGGCGTGGGGGCACCCCGCACTTGCGGCGTACCCCTACAGAACTGCACCTGCTTCAGCGACGGCTTCCACCGCCCTCGATTACTCGCCGACGAGTTGGTGGTAGTACGTGGTGAAGGCGACGTGACCGACTCCGTTGAAGGCCGCCCGGACGGCTTCCTTCAGCAGTTCGGGTCCATCCTCCACGATCTGTCCATACGACGTGATTGCGGTGGCGGTGCGGTTTGCCTTGCTCATGGCGTATAGGCAGCCGGAGTCGGAGTCGTGGTCGACAGCGACGACCAGGGAGCCGCCGCGGGTGCCGCAGCCGTGGACGACAAGGGACTCGTAGGCCGACCAGCCGCTGCTGCGGACCAGCTTGACCACGGGCTTCGCCGTGGCGGTGACCGGGATGCGGACCGTGTAGAGCGCGCCGGCGTTGGTGGTCATCAGCAACGTGTCGTATGTCGCCGTCTCGCTGATCACCGTCATCGCCTTGACGGTACGAAAGCCGGCGAACGAGCCGAGCGCCTTGAACCCACCGTTGATCTGGGCGTAGGGGTCTGCTGCACGGATAGGTGACATCTGAGCTGGCTTGCCGAGAGGTGGGCCTGGAAGGATGTTGCTGTGCCCAAGCCCTACCCTCGCGAGTTCCGTGACGACGTGGTTCGGGTTGCCCGTGACCGCGATCCCGGAGTCACCGTCGAGCAGATCGCCAAGGACTTCGGAGTCCACCCGATGACGTTGTTCAAGTGGCTGCGCCAGGCCGAGGTCGACGAGGGCGCCAAGCCGGGTGTCAGCCGGGGTGAGTCGGCCGAACTGCGCGAGGCGCGGCGGCGGATCAAGCTGCTGGAGCAGGAAAACGAGGTGCTGCGCCGCGCGGCGGCGTACCTGTCCCAGGCGCATCTTCCGGGAAAAGGCTCTACCCGCTCGTGAGCGAGCTGGCCGCCGCCGGGATCCCGGTGGCGGTGACGTGCCGGATACTCAAGATCGCTCGCCAGCCCTACTACCGGTGGCTGGCCCAACCGGTCACTGCCGCCGCGCTCGAGCAGGCCTACCGCGCCAACGCACTGTTCGACGCCCACTGCGACGACCCCGAGTTCGGCTACCGGTTCCTGGTCGACGAGGCCCGCGATGCCGGCGTGGCGATGGCAGATCGGACCGCGTGGCGGCTCTGCTCGTCCATGGGCTGGTGGAGCGCGTTCGGCAAGAGACGCGGCAAGAACGGCAAGAAGCCCGGTCCGCCGGTCCATGACGATCTCGTGCGCCGCCACTTCACCGCGGAGATGCCGAACCAGCTGTGGCTGGCAGACATCACCGAGCACCGCACGGGCGAGGGCAAGCTGTACTTGTGCGCGGTCAAGGACGTGTACTCCAACCGGATCGTGGGCTACTCCATCGATTCCCGGATGAAGTCCCGTCTCGCCGTGGCCGCGCTGAACAACGCCGTCGCCCGCCGAGGTGAGGTCGCCGGCTGTGTCATGCACACCGACCGCGGGTCGCAGGCCAGTTTCGGTCCAGGAAGTTCGTTCGGGCACTCGGACGCCACGGCATCGTCGGTTCGATGGGCCGAGTTGGCGCCGCGGGCGACAACGCCGCCATGGAAAGCTTCTTCGCGCTGCTGCAAAAGAACGTTCTCGACCGGCGAACCTGGTCCACCCGCGACGAACTCAGGCTCGCGATCGTGACCTGGACGAACGCACCTACCACCGCCGCAGACGCCAAGCCGCCCTCGGCCGGTTGACACCCATCGAATACGAAACAATCATCACCCCACCGGCCAGTCAGGCCGCGTGACCGAAACTGTCACCTACTCGTGCAGCAGACCCCTTCGACGAGTCCTATTAGGACATCGCGCTCCATCGCCAGCTCCGCGTTCTCCCGCCGCAACCTGGCCAGCTCGGCCCGCTCGTCCTCGCTCAACCGCCCGTCACCACCGTGGGCCTGCCGGTCCCTGGCCACCCAGTTCGCCAACGTGCCCGCGTTCACCCCCAGCTCGCGCGCGACCTGCGCGATCGGCTTCCCGGTCTCCCGAACAATCCGGACCGCGCCCTCACGGAACTCCCGATCAAACTTCCGTCTCGCCTCAGCCATCACCCTCACCTTCTAAGGCGATGTCTCCACGTTACGAGGGGAAACTCAAGACAAACAATTCAGCGGTTTGCTTTGTCGTAACACCAATGGCTCGCTGCGAATAGGCGATCAAATGTTTCTGGTCAATGAGATTTGCCTCTCACTCGGATTCTGTAACGGTGGCATTGCGTTGGGCGATGACATGACTGCTTGACCCATGGATGGCGCCGCCTCGTCATCCATGCCGTCTGGTCAGGCGGGATCGAGGGAATCGTGTTCGTCCTGGATCGTTCGCAGCGCGCCCGTGCGCAGATGTTTCCGAGAGTTGTGGCTGCGGTGATGTCGTTCGCCTTGCTGGCGACTGCTGTGGAGGCGCGCGAAGAGGCGCAGGCTGCCGTGGTTGCGGATCCGAAACCTGCCGCGGCGACGGTCGATTCGCGGCCTGATCTGGTCTCCGCCGTTGTGACTGCTCGTTCGCAAGGCTCGAAGGTTGAGGTCGAGTCGATGCGCACCGAGACGGCCACGACGTGGGCCAATCCTGACGGGACGATGACGACGGAGGCGCACGCTGCGCCGATCCGGTTCAAGACTTCCAGGGGTGCGTGGCAGTCGGTTGATCTGACGCTGACCAAGGCCGCGGACGGAACAGTCGGCCCGCGCGGACACAAGCTGGGCTTGCGCTTGGGCAAGCAAAGCGCCGTGAGCCGCGGGGTGTTTGCCTCGGCGGTCGCCGGCACGGGCCGGCAGGTCGAGTGGCTGGCGCCGTGGAAGCTCCCTGAGCCGACACTGAACGGCACGAAGGCGACCTACTCTGACGTCGAGCCTGGCGTCGATATGACTTTGGATGCGCGGCGTTCGGGCTTCGAGGTCGATTTCATTGTCAAGGAGCGCCCTGCGGCTGCTCCGGTGTGGCGGATCCCGATGCGGACGAAGGGCCTCACCGCGCGGCAGCTCGAGGACGGCACTGTCGAGTTTGTCGACTCGACGGACGTGGTGCGTTCGCGGATCCCGGTGGCCTTCATGTGGGACTCGGTCACCGATCCGCTGACTGGTGACCCGGCGAACAAGGTGGTCGTTGACGTCTCGCTTGAACAGGTTTCTGCGGGTCGGGCGACGCTGGTGATCGCGCCGGACGCGACCTGGTTCCTGGACCCGGCGCGGGTGTTTCCGGTGACGGTGGATCCGACGTATGCGAACACGCCGGTGATGTCGAGTTTCGACACGTTCGTCCAGTCGGGCTGGCCGAATGACTTGTCGTCGACTGTCGATCTGCGTGTGGGTAAGAACGGCGCGACTACCGAGCGGTCGTTCCTGAACTTTCCGACGGCGCCGTTCATCGGCAAGGACGTCGTCGCGGCGCACTTGTCGTTGATGCAGTACGGCTCGACAACCTGCACGCCGACTGTGGTGAACCTGCACGCAGCGAACCCGGCGACCACTGCGACACGGTGGACGTCGCAACCTACGACCAGCATCCAGGTGTGGGGCTCGGTGTCCGCGGCGAAGGGCTTCTCGAGCGCGTGCGCGGCCGACCGGATCTACATTCCAATGACGGAGCTGGCGCAGTTCTGGTCGGCGGTTGAGTATCCGACCGCGGGTGTGGCGTTGAAGGCGGCGAACGAGGCGGACGCGAACGCGTGGAAGCGGTTCTACTCCACTGAAGGCCCCGCGGATCCGTATATTTCGCTGACCTGGAACCGGCCGCCGAACGAACCCGCGAACGTGGAGACCACCGAGGCGGTCGCCTACGCGGCCCCGGGGGAGACCAGCTCGTCGATGTATTCGCCGACGCTGCGGCCGTGGGTGCGCACGAAGGCGACGGATCCGGATGGCAACACGGTGAAGTACATCTACGAGTTTCACACTGCGCCGGTCAACGAGACCAGCCTGAAGGGGACTTGCACGTCGTCGGTGTATGCCTCCGGTACCACGGCGGGGTGTCGCCCGGGCACGGATTTGCCGGACAACACCGCGTTGTATGTGCGGGCGAAGGCGAACGACGGGCGCCGTGACGGGCCGTGGACCGACTACTGGACCCGGCTGCGGACCGGCGCCGCGACACCCGCAGCCCCGCAGGTGGTGTGCCCGGCGCCGTACAACGTGCACAACTCCTGGCAAGACACCTCGCCGGCCAGCGACGTGACGTGCACGATCACCGCGACCGGCACCGGGTACAACGCGCCCGGCTATGTCCGGATCACCGTCGACGGCGCGCCCATCGCATCCAACACGGGTGTTGCCGGGCAGTGGAAGATCACACCCTCCAGTGACCCGGCGGTCGCGCAGAAGACGGTGACGATCCCGCACGGCACGCCGGGCCTGCACACCATCACCGCCCAGGCCGAGACACCGGCCGGCAACCTGTCGCCGGTCAAGACCCACGCCTTCGGGTGGGGTGGCACGGCGTTGACGTCGCCGGCCGTCGACCCGCGGATCACCACGGCGGACACGGTCCGGATCACCGCCTCCGGCCCGCCGAAGGGCACCGCGCCGTCGGTGACGGCGAAGGTGCGGTGGCGGGTGTCTGGGTACGGCGGCGCCGATGACCTGGTCGGCTGGAACGAAGACACCACCGAACTACCCGTGACGGACAACGGCGCCGGCGGCGTCACCGTGAACACGACCTGGGACACCAACAACGCCAAGACCGACGATTTCCTGGACTCCGATCCCGACACCACCGGTGTGCAGCCGACCCAGCTGGACGAGCGGGTCCCGGTCAAACTCGACCTCCAGGTCTGTTTCACCTACGGCAGCACCGTGCAGTGCACGTGGTCGCAGACCCCCGGGACGACGGTGCAGCGGTTGCCGCACGCGTTCGGCAACGGGTTCCCCACCAGCGCGGCCGGGCCGGGGCAGGTGGCGTTGTTCACCGGCGAGTTCAACGCGTCGGCGACCGACATCTCGGTCCCCGGCTACACCGGTGACCTGTCGATCACCCGCTCTCACATGACGTATGAGACGCCGCGGACCCCGATCCACAACGTGTTCGGGGACGGGTGGAGCACCCAGTTCGACGGCGCCGACGCAGGTGCTGCGGGGATGCAGGTGATCGACTCCACCCGCCTGGACGGCACGCTGGTGCTGATGGACGGCGACGGCACCAGCCTGATCTACGAGTCCCCGACCGGGCAGCGCCGCACCACCGCGACGTTCGCGACTGGCGACTGGACTGCGGTCGACGCCGACACCGAGGTCGACGGCTCCCGGCTGACGATCACCGGCACCGGGATCAACACGGTGCTGTCCTACATCGAGGACGACGGCACCGTCACCACCTGGAAACTGCACACGGCACCGGCCGCGAACACCGCGGTCGAGTTCCGGCCGGACGGTATCTCCGAGCCCGGGATCGCGGGTAAGACGACGTTCGCCTATGACGGCACCGGCCGGGTGGTGCGGATCATCGCGCCCGCGCCGCCGGGCGTGACGTGTGGCGCCTACAACCCGACGAACCCGTTGACCGGGATGAACCCGGGCTGCCGCGCGCTGCGGTTCAGCTACACCACGATCGGCGCGACCCGGGTGCGGATCAGCCAGGCCTGGCTGGACATCTACAACCCCGACAAGACCGGCGGGGCCGGGATGGACTCGGTCCAGGTCGCCGCCTACACCTACGATTCGAACGCCCGGCTGACCACGGTCACCGACCCGCGCTCTGGTCTGTCGACGGAGTACACCTACAACGCCGACAACGACCTGACCTCGGTCAAACCCGCCGGACAGGTCGCCTACCAGCTCAACTACGTCACCGTCGACCAGCGCCCGAAACTCGACTCGGTCACCCGTGCCCGGCCCGCCGGTGACCCGGCCGGCGGCACCGCGACCCTCGGCAAGTACGTGTACGACATCCCGCTGTCCGGCGACGGCCTGCCCGACCTGACCGCCGGGTCGGTGGCGCGCTGGAACCAGAACGCTGTCCCGGCCAGCGGGTACGCGGTGTTCGGCCCCGACCATCCACTCACCGGCGCACCCGGCGCTGGCGATTGGCAGTACGCCGACCTTCAATACACCGACGCGGCCGGCTACACGGTCAACACCGCCAAGTACGGCGCCGGGAACTGGCAGTACACCGCCACCGACTACGACACCCAAGGCAACGTCGTGCGGGAACTCGACGAACGCGCCCTGCGCGCGGTGATAGACGACAACCTCCCGGCCGGGTCAACCGTCGACCAGCTCGCCACTGTCACCGTCTACAACGCCGACATCAAGAACGGCGATACCGTCGTCACCCCAGCCGGCACCCTGGTGACCGACACCTACGGTCCCGCCCGCTGGGCCGCGCTGAAGGACGGCACCACCGCCTGGGTCCGCCCGCACACCCACACCACCTACGACCAGGGCGCACCGAACGCCGGCATCAACCCGGACACGTCGCTGCCGTACCGGCTGGCCACCACCGAAACCTCCTACGCCCACGACCCCGGCACCGGCACCGACCTCGAGACCACCGGCCAGACCCTGACCGACTACGGCCCACCCATCAGCGGGGACGCGGATGGGTGGGGCAAGAGCCAGCCCGGCAAGACCATCACCGACGTCGACCTCAACGGCACCAACAACGCCGGTGACATCGTGAAACTCACCCGCTACGACGCCGAAGGCCGTGTCATCGAGACCCGGCAACCGGCCTCGAACGGCGCCGACGCCGGCACCACCAAGACCGTCTACTACACCGCGGCCGCCGACGCCATCCACCCCGTCTGCGGTGCTAAGCCGCAGTGGGCCGGCCTGGTCTGCACGACCTACCCTGCGGCGGCCCCGAGTTCCGGGCCGAGTCTGCCGTCGACCACGACGTCGGCGTTCAGCTACCTGCTCGCGGCGAAGACCATCACCGAAACCTCCGGCACGGTCACCCGCACCACCACCACGACCTACCTACTCGACGGCCGCACCGCCTCCACAAAGACGGCGGTTACCGGCCTCACCGGCTCCACACCGAACACCGAGAAGATCACCACCTACGACCCCGCCACCGGGCAACCGACCGTGGTGACAGCCAAGAACACCGACGGCACCACTGCTGGCACCATCACCACCGGCTACGACACCTGGGGCCGCCAAACCAGCTACCAACCGTCCGGCGAAACCGCCACCACAACGGTCTACAACGCCGCCGGATCCGTCGCCACTGTCACCGACGCGAACGGCTCCACCACCTACACCTACGACGGGACCGACGCCAACGGCAAACAAGAACGCCGCGGCCTCGCGACCAAGGTCGACGTCACCACCGCCGGCACCACCTGGACCTCGGCCGGCAGCTACGACGCCGACGGCACCATGACCACCCAGAAACTGCCCGGCGGCGTCACCCAGCACAACGACACCGACAACGCCGGTGAACCCATCGGCCTGCGCTACACCGGCCAACTCACCACACAAAACGACGACGGCTCCACCACCGTCGACCCCAACGGCGGCTGGCTGTCCTGGTCGATCGACAACGACGTCACCGGCCGCGTCGCCCGCGAATGGACCCCCGACGGAGCCGCCTTCACCGGACCCGCCGGAGGCGGAGCCCCGGGAGACGCGATCCCCTACGACCGCTCCTACAGCTACGACAACGCCGGCAGGCTCGTCACCGTCAAGGACCGCACCGCCACCGCCGCCGGAGTCGACATCACCGACCCCACCACCACACCCTGCATCACCCGCAGCTACGGCTTCGACGCCAACGACAACCGCCTCACCAAAGCCACCGCCACCAGCGGCCCCGACGGCATCTGCACCACCACCGGCGCCACCACCATCACCCGCGCCTTCGACACCGCCGACCGGCCCATCACCGGCGCCAACGGCACCGGCAACTACGCCTACGACGCGCTCGGACGCACCACCACCCTGCCCGCCACCGACGCACCCAACCCAGCCGACGGGAACATCGCGCTGGCCTACTACGACAACGACCTCGCCCAATCCATCGCCCAAGGCGGAACCACCACCACGTTCACCCTCGACGCCGCCGACCGGCGCGCCGTCGAAACCACCACCACCGGCTCCGGCACCACCCAGAAAACCCGCCACTACACCGACAGCGGCGACAACCCGACCTGGGTCACCGAAGGCACCTTTTCCACCCGGTACGCGGAACTCATCGGCGGCGACCTGTCCCTCACCGTCGACGAGACCGGCGCCGCCGACCTCACCCTGGCCAACAACCACGGCGACGTCGTGAGTACGGTGACACTGCCGGCCACCGGGCCCGCGACCAGCATCGACAACTGGAGCGGCTGCGATGAGTACGGCATCCCAATGGGAGCAAGAGAAACCGGCCTAATCCGATACGGCTGGCTAGGAGCCAAGCAACGGGCGACCCTAGATTCGGGACTCGCGGCGATGGGTGTGAGAATCTACAACCCGGCGACTGGTCTCTTCAGCAGCATCGATCCGGTTGCTGGTGGTAATGCCAACGCTTATGTGTACCCCACGGATCCTGTCAACAGTTACGATTTGGATGGCCGGAAGAGAAGCTGTAAGTACGCTCCCTGGAAGAGCTGGAAATGCGTCAGGAAGGGTGCGAGTAGAGCAGCGCGCTGGGGTTACAGAGAGGTTCGAAATCGGTACCGGCACACAACAATTAGTGCGGGCGGCTGCGCGGTGATCTGCTACGGCGTTGGATTCCAAGGCGGGTATTTTAGTGCGACAAGTATCTCCAGGTCTCGCCAGTATGGATGGTCGACTCCTGGGATCACCCTTGGCGTGTCACAGCTCCGCCCTCGGCAACGTGGAAAACATTGCACCGGAGGGAGCTTCTCGACTCCTGCGGGCGGCTTTGGATACTGTCAATCTGGTACCAGATACAAGCGGAAGCGCGATCGCGAATTCCAGTGGAATCTCCCCGGGCGATGGGGTTTCTCTGCGGGCCGTCAGCGCACCGTCCAGAGGCGATTCAAATGGCTCGATTGGTAGGCGGCCAGTTCGGTAGGCGGCCAGTTCTCGGTAGGATTCTGCGTGGTCTGCGTAAGGCTGATCTCCGGTGGATCAGAGCATTCCCGAGAGTGGGCGGAGCTAGAGCATGTCTGACAAATTCCGGATCCAGGCGATGACGGCGTTGAGGACGGCGGCGGCCCGGTAGACGATGGCGAGTTTGTCGTAGCGGGTGGCCAGTCCGCGCCACTGCTTGAGGTGGCCGAAGCGGCGTTCGATGACGTTGCGGTTGCGGTAGTCGACCGCGTCGAAGCCGGGCGGCCGTCCACCGCGTGAGCCGCGGCGTAGCCGGTGACCGATCTGATCGGACGGTTGCGGGATCACCGCGACGATCCCGCGCTCGCGCAGATGGCTTCGGATCGCGCGCGAGAAGTAGCCCTTGTCGGACGGCCGAGCGGCCGGGCAACACGCAACTGGGCCAGCAGCGGCAGCAGCGCCGGTGCGTCGTTGGCCTGGCCGGCGGTCACCGCGATCACCAGCGGCAGTCCATGCCCGTCGACCAGGTGATGGATCTTGGTCGACAGCCCGCCGCGAGAGCGGCTGAGCCCGTGATCAGGCGGCTCGGCCCGCGGAATCTTGTAGTTCGACCCAGCCCCCTGTGTGGCGCGCGATGTTGGTCGCGTGCTGATGCGCGCGGGCGATAGTGGAGTCGACCGCGATCGACCAATCCAACCCGCCCGCGGCGTCGGCCTGGGCCGTCAACGCGGCCAGTACCTCATCCCACGTACCGTCAGCAGCCATGCGCCGGTGCCAGGTCCAGACCGTCTGCCACGGCCCGAATACCTCAGGCAGATCCCGCCACGCGACCCCGCACCGGTACCGGTAGATGATCGCCTCGACCATCGTGCGGGCATCGGCGAACGGACGACCCTGCCGACCGGTCCGAGCCGGCAGCATCGACGCGATCAACGACCACTGCACATCGGACAACAACCGAAACCTCGACACGACATCAAGGCTCTCAACGAACAGCCCCAATGTTGTCAGACACGCTCTAGCTGTTGCGAGCTCATAGCTGGAGACATCAACCGGCGGCAATTAGGGGGAAGACGGGCCTCGACTCCTCGATGTGAGCCACTGACGGAGGAGAAGCCCTCCAGCGCAAGCGAGCGAGATGGCTGCGATGCCGAGGCCCGTCAAAGCCAATGGCCGATATCTGTCGAGATTTTCTACGAGGCGGCGAGCGTCTGTCTCGGCGATCGCATCATCGGCGTTCTCGGAAAAGTACAGGATCTTCAGCGGCGTCGCGTAGCGAGAGCCTTGCTGAGGCGCTTGCTGCTCCTCCTCGCGAGGTATAGGAGTATCGAGGTCGATCCACTGCAGCGATGTGGAGACCGTATCGTGATCCCGGGTCTTGAACTCAACGCGTACTTCCTTCAGCCCTGGGGTTCCTCGACCTACTTGGACCTCCAACATCACGCGGTCGGCGGTTACCGAGGTGCCGCTCGAGAGAAATCGTCTGGCGGCTTCCGCTCTAGTATGCAACTCGTAGAGGGCGATAGATGTGAAGAGTGCCAGTATGATTCCTAGAACCCCGGACCCCGCTGCCACCTTGCTCAAGATACCTTTGCGCACGAGCAATAGTCGCACAACACGAGGCTATGCCGGTAGCGGCGGCTACCTCTGTACGCAGCCGCGGCGCGGGAACCTTGAGGTCAAGAGATACTGATGTGCATGAAC
>NZ_SMKR01000269.1 GCF_004348725.1 Kribbella turkmenica | reverse complement strand
CTGTACCTTCGCGACGTAGTCGGCGCTGACCCGGTGATCTGCCGCCTTGTCGCGCATCACACCGGCGCATTGATCGAGGCAGACGAGCGGGGCATCGACAGGCTCGCGCAAGAGTTCCCCCTGCCCGATCAAATCCTGCTCGAGGCTCTGACGTACTGCGATCTCACTGCGGCGGCCGACGGTTGCCAGGTCGACGTCGAGGAACGCTTGAACGAGATCCTGCGCTGCTACCCGCCCGGCCATGTCGTGCATCGCTCGATTGTCAGATCCGGCCCGTCGCTTCGACGGGCAGCGGGGAATGTGCAGCGCCGGCTGACTGCCTGACCATCAGGTCTCAGGTTCGATCGGACTGTCTTGGTGCCTTTCGACGAGGTGGAGAACGGGTACGCCGAGGTGTCGACGGGCTTGCGCGGACCAGTCGATGTGGAGCAGCTCGGCGAGCGACGTTTCTGGCAGCAACGTTCAGTCGCGCCGGCTATGACGTGGTCGAAGCCGCCCGGATGGATGCTCGCGCCCACCGTGGCACGGGCAAGTCCGACCCGCTCGACGCCCGGGGCTGTCGCGGGTCCATGAACGTGCCGCCGTCGCGGCCCTGTTCTCCAAGCTTGAGGGGGTTTGAGCAACGGCGTCCGGCCGGCACCTGGCGCTCGAGCTACAGGCGGGCCGCGGCCCCACCACGATTGGCGGCTTCGGTGAGGCGGCGCTCCTCCTCCGGCCAAGCCAGCGCGAGGTTCTGCCCGCGTGTCTCATCGCCAAGGTAGACGCTGATCGCGCTGATCGCGGCGTACAGCACGATGGTTCCGGCGACCGGCCAGTAGCTGCCGGTCCAGGCCACCAAGGCCGCGGCGACGAACGGGCTTGTTCCGGCGATCAGAGGTGCGGTCAGCTCGCGCGCGAGTGACATCCCGCTTGCCCGTGCCCGAGTGCCGAAAAGCTCCGGGTAGTAGGAGCACTGGACCGCGAACATGACATACACACCGAGGGGGATGGCCAGGATGAATGCGAACCAGATCGCCGCGGCCGAGCCCGTGTTCAGCAACCAGAAGAAGGGGAATGCGATCAGACCGACGAACACCGAACCAGCGATGAACACCGGCCGGCGGCCAACCCTGTCGGACAGCGCGCCGAATGCCGGGATCGTGATGATGCCGAGCGCCCCGGCGATCGTCACGCCGGTCAGCGCGGCGCTGCGTGTGGCGGACCCGAGATTAGCCGCGACGTAGCTGAGGGCGAAGGTGTTGAACACATAGGTTGGGCCTACCTCGGCGAAGCGTCCACCAACCGCGACGAGGAAGTTCTTCCGGTATGTTCTGAAAACCTCGACGGCGGGCGCCGCAGCGGCTGTGTTCGTTTTGGTGATGGCCTCGAAGACGGGTGTCTCGCCGATGCGAAGGCGGATGTACAGCGCGACAGCAACCATCACAGCACTCAGGAGAAACGGGATCCGCCAGCCCCAATCAAGGAATGCGGCGTCCGACATTACCCTGCCGACGAGGGCGAACGTCCCAGCGGCAAGGCCCACTCCCAGCGCAACACCGGAACCCACAAGGCTTGCGTAGAATCCTCGCTTGTCGTCGGGCGCGTACTCCGCGACCATCGTGGCAGCCGGACCGAGCTCACCCCCGGCGCCGACGCCCTGAAGGAGTCGCAGTGCGACCAACAGCACAGGTGCCGCGACACCGATCGACTGGTAGCTAGGTAGCGCGCCGATGAGAACCGTGGCGACGCCCATGAGGACCAGTGAGGCGACGAGGACCTTCGTCCGCCCGATCTTGTCGGCTCGGTTTCCGAGCAGGATCCCGCCGAGCGGCCTCGCGAAGAAGCCGAGCCCAAATGTGGCGAATGCTGCGAGTGTGCCGTTCAGTGGGTCCAAGCTGGGGAAGAACGTTGCTTTGAAGACAAGCGCCGCCGCGACTCCATAGAGGGTGAAGTCGTACCACTCGATGACGCTGCCAAGGAATCCTGCGAGCGCGACCTTTCGCACGGATGCTACTGCGCTAGTTGGGCCTTGCGGTTTCGCTGCCACGATATTCTGACCTCCGTATGATCCTCATCGCGGGCCATCAGAAGATGACTTCTGGCGTTCATCGGCGTTGGAGCTGCTTCACCAACAAGCCGCTATCGCAGTGACAGGTTGCTCACCATCGTGATGCTGCGCTCTATTTCATGGGCGGCGCGTTTCAGGAGTGGCACATACTCGTCGAGCCGCTGCTGGACCGAACGCAGCACTGGCGCTGCGATGCAGAGCGCGGCGGTGGTTCTGCGTAGCGGGTCGGCGACGGGCACGCTTACGGCGCCAATGCCGTCCTCGTTCTCCTCGTTCGCCGTCGCATAACCCCGACTGCGGACGCGGCTGAGCTCCTCACGAAGCCGGGCGAGATCCGTGATCGTACGGCGAGCCCTCCGCTCCAGGTTGAGGCCGGCAAGGACTGCGTCCAGCTCGTCATCGGGTAGAGACGAAAGCAGGACCTTGCCTTGCGCGGTGCAGTAGAGCGGCACACGCGACCCGACATCGGCGGACACCCGGACCCTGCGCGTTCCGGGAACCTGAGCGACGTAGAGCACCTGGTTCCGGTCAAGCACGGACAACAGGCAGGTTTCACCGGTCTCCTCGACAAGCCTTTGCATCAACGGCGCCGCGACATCGGAGATGGCTTGCGTCCGGGTGACGCTGTGGCTCAGTTCGAACACCCGGATTCCCAGCGTGTACTGGCGCTGGTCAGCGTTGAAGGCCACGAACTTCTCGTCCACCAGGGTTGATGCGAGTCGATGCACCGTGCTGGTCGGCATGTGCACCCGGCGCGCGAGCTCGCTGACGCCGACACCGTCTGGGTATTCGCCGATCGCAGCCAGCACCCGCAATCCCTTGCGTAGCACCTGGCTACCACCAGTGCCGCGGACCTCATCGTCTTCCAACATGTGGGAAGCCTCTCCAGTACTTGGCAAGATGCGGTGGACGCTACTAGGGTGCCTTTCGCCCGGTCAAGAGGCTGTCGCCGGGGAATCGTCAGCTCGATGGCCGCGCCCATGACGCCGACGCTGGTTCGGATCCCCGGACACGGATGACGCCATGTGCGAACCACGACTGGCGTGCCTGGCCTGCTACACAGCGGCGACCCGTGGAGCCAGGCCGGCGACCGCGCGATGCAGAGAGACGAACGGAGATATGCGGTGGAGCTCGAGAACGATCAGGTGAGGGTGACCACACGACGAGCCGGAGACAGCGTGCTGCATGAGGTCGCGACGCGCGACGGAAACGTGGTGGCGGAGTCGTTGGATGGTCCATGGACCACTGAGCGGATCGAGGGCCGAAACCTGATCCTCGAGGGCGAGACACCAGTCGGTCCCGCCCGGCTGACCATCGTCGTGCCTGCGACCGGTTCCTGGGTTCATTTCCGGGTCGACGCCGAGATCTCGGGTCGACTGGACGAGCTCCTCGCGTTGTACCAGTTCGTTCCCGGGACTGCTGACTTCACGTTCGCTCCGCACATCCGCCCAGCGGACGACCACGTCGTCGCTCAATGGGGCATGAAGACGCCCGCCGCGATCATCCAGAAGGATCGCGCCACCATGGCGCTCGTCCTCGACACCGAGCTTGTCACCGAGCAGAGCCGTCGACTGCACCTGGCGCTCGAGATGGAGGCCGACCCGCTGGTCCGTCCGCAGCCACTGCTGGGCATCGGCATCAAGGTCACCGAGCCTGTCGAGCTGAACTACTTCCGCCACCGCGAGGATCTCGCGGTCGATATCCGGGGTGAGCGCGTCAGTTTCGGTTACTACATCTGGGTCGGCGACGAGGAACCAGCGGTGGGCTACCGCAGTGTTGCGCGGTTCCTCTGGCAACTGTTCGGCCAGAAGCGCATCACGCGGACATTGGCTCCGCAGGCTGCGAGGTTCGACCGGTACGCCGACGAGGGCCTGACATACGCGTTCGACAACCTGTGGCTCGATCTCGACCAGCCCGGCGGACCGGCCGGCGGCGTACTGAATGGGATCTGCTATGCCAATGACATCTGGTTCCAGAGCCTGTTCAACCATCTTCGGAGTGCGATCGGCATGCGTGGCTTTGGACATCCAGACGCAGCAAGCCGAGTAAAGAACCTGGCCCTCAGCGCGCCCCAACATCCGGCAGGCCCGTTCAAGACCATCTTCCACAGCTCTATCCGACAGGCTCGACGCGAGAAGGACTGGGTGACAAGCTCGCACTGGATGCTGAGCCCGGGCGTCGAGAACAAGATGCGTAGCGTACGACGACAGAATCTCGTCAAGCTCATCGACTGGGAGAGCCTTTACCACAC
Organism: Kribbella turkmenica; assembly: GCF_004348725.1. Classification (GTDB taxonomy): domain Bacteria; phylum Actinomycetota; class Actinomycetes; order Propionibacteriales; family Kribbellaceae; genus Kribbella; species Kribbella turkmenica. Next base: position 1,750 of record NZ_SMKR01000269.1, on the reverse strand, counting down.
CGTCGACTGCTCCTGGACGACGTACTGGATGCTTCGCTGGCACCAGGAGGTCGAGGCCGACGAACGCCTCACGGCGTTCGCTTCGAACTACGGGGACTTCCTCGTCGACGCACAGACACGGTCGGGCGCCATCCCGTCCTTCATCCGTGCGGACGACTTGACGCCGGAGGTGTTGCTCAGCCACAACGTCGGCACGTCGGCATCGGCTGCGATGCTCGCGAGGCTGTACATGGTGACCGGACAGAAGGCGCACCTGGTGGCCGCCCGACGAGCAGCTCGCTTCATCGAGGAGAACGTGCTACCGACCCGGCGATGGCAAGACTACGAGGTCGTGTTCGACTCGGGCGCGAAACCTCTCGGATTCTTCGATCACCACACCCAGCAGTACGCGCAGACGACGCAGGGGATGGTCTGGACGATCGCGATGTTCCATTCGTTGTACGAGGCGACGGGGGAGCAGCGATTCCTTGACCGCGCAGGCGAGGTTGTCGACTACCTGTCACTGTTCCAGCAGCTGTGGGACCCGCCGTTCCTCTCGGTTCAGACATTTGGCGGGTTCCCCGTCGGCAACAGCCACCCGTCATGGAACGACGCCAGGACACCTCTTCTCGCGACCGCCTTCGCCGACCACTTCGCGCTCACCCATGAGCCTGAGTACCTCCAGCGTGCGATCGCTGCACTGCGCGCGTCATTGGTCCTCATGTTCGTCCCCGAGAATGCCGCCGTCTCCGCCATCTTCGAAGCCGGCCCGCGGGGGCACGCCGACGAGGGATACGCCGGCCGCGGCCGGGACGAGCAGTTCACGGGGCTGAGCTTCGACTTCCCCGTCGGCGCAGCGCTGTCATCGATCGCGTTGGTCAAGCAGCGTCATGGCGACGCCTACGTCGACGCGACGCGGAACTTTGCCATCGGCATCGATGGCTGCCTCGTTCACGACCTCAAGGTGCAGAACGACCGCGTCGATCTCAGCGTTGAGCTGACGCCATCGACGGAGCAGGAGATCGACCTTCGCGTTGTCATCGACAATCCGCGGGATGCGCAGACTCTGTTGACAGTGAACGGGAACGAGGTCGGTGTCTTCAGTCGCGCACAGCTCAGCACGGGAGTCCACGTCCCGGTCAAAGGATGCCCACAGTGAGCATGAAGCCGCCCGTGCTCGCCGTGAGCCGCGGCCGACTGCCGGGTCAGTTGGTTTCCGATCTTGAGGGAAGGGTCGAGCTCCGGGAGTGGACCAGCTCAGGCGCTCCCGACGCAGACGAACTTGCCGAATTCTGCGCAGACGCGGACGCGCTGGTGTGTCGATCGACCGACATCATCGACGACGCTCTGCTGGTCCGGACGCCCCGGCTTCGCGTCGTCGCCCGCGCCGGAGTCGGCTACGAGAACTTCGACCTTGCCGCGATGTCTCGTCGGAGCGTGGTCGGCTGCATCACGCCGGACGTTGTGACCGAGGCAACGGCGGACCTAACCTGGGCCCTGATCCTGGCGTCGTGTCGGCGTGTCGTGGAAGCCGCGAGCTGGCTGAAGGATCCCGAGCGGGGCGACGCGCTGGCACCCGGGTTTCTCGGCGTCGACGTCCATAGCAAGACCCTCGGTGTGGTCGGCTACGGCCGTATCGGCCGCGCGGTCGCGCGCCGTGCGGAAGGCTTCGGGATGAGAGTGCTGCATACCGGGCGCCGCGATGACGGCCGACCGGGCTGGACGCCGTTGGTCGAGCTGTTGACCCAGGCCGACATCGTCACGCTGCATG
>NZ_SMKR01000268.1 GCF_004348725.1 Kribbella turkmenica | reverse complement strand
CGCCCCGCCACTGCGCCCCCGCCGGATCATTCGAACGGATATCCCCCGGCGATGTCGGTTCTTCGCCCTCAAACAGGTAGGAGAACCGGCACGCCGAGGGGTTATCCGTTCGAATGTCAGATGCAGTGGTACGCCGGTGTCGGCGTGGTTTCTGTCAGATGCAGTGGTACGCCGGTGTCGGCGTGGTTTCTGTCAGTTGCAGTGGTACGCCGGTGTCGGCGTGGTCTCGGTCTGGTCCTGCCAGTGGGCGACGCCGACGTAGTAGCCGCAGCCCGTGCCCCCATCGAACCAGGCACCGCCGCCGGAGTAGGCGTACGTCTCGGCGACCGTGGTGAACGGCCCGGAGGCGCTCGGGCCCTTCTGCAGTTCGACACGGACCTCGGTGACGCTGTTCGAACAGCCTTCGAGGCCGACCGCGACGTACAGCATCTGTGCGCTGTAGCCGACCGACTGCGCGGTCACCAGGTCACACGCCTGCGTCCCGGTGGTCCACGCCTGGGCCGGCGTCCCGACGACGAGTCCCGCAGCGGCCGCCGCCGTCGCGGCGATCGCGCCAACAAGCTTTTTCATATGCGTTCCCTCCGGTTGGAAACTTACAGAGAGTCAGCACCATAGGTCACTCAGTTACCAACATCGACCCTTTCGACGCCGCGGACAGAAGCAGCTCGCTGAGCAAGAGCTGGTCAGCACTGCCCAGAACCAGGTCGGCCCCGGCCACCGCGGCCTCGGTCACGAACGGGTTCGGGATCGCGACGGCGAACATCCCGGCCGCCTGCGCGGCCGCCACTCCGTGCGCGGTGTCTTCGACCGCGATCGCTTCCGCGCCGGGTACGCCGAGCCGCCGCAACGCCAGCGCGTAGATCGCCGGATCGGGTTTGTGCGTCGCCACCTCGTCACCGGTGACGATGTGGTCGAACAGGTCGATCGCGCCGACCCGCTCCAGGTGGCCCCGCACCCACGGCCGCGGTGAACTGCTCGCGATCGCGATCGCCAGGCCCAGCTCGCGCGCGGCCCCGAGCCACTCCCGGATCCCCGGCCGGAAGTCCAGCTCCGCGTGCATCCGGTCGCGGTGAGCGGTCCGGCGCGCGTGACTCGCCGCGCGGTCGAAGCCGGCACCGACGGCCGCGGCCAGCACCTGGTACCGGATCTCGGTGATGTCACCGCCGTGCCCCGGCCAGAAGTCCTCGAGGCCAAGCTCGAGGCCGTGGTGCGCCCACTCCGACCGCCAGCTCTCGACCATCGTCGTCTCGGTGTCCATCAGCAGCCCGTCGAAGTCGAACACCACCGCCTTCACGTCCACCGGCAGCAGCCGCACCGCGAGCCGGTGGATCTCCCGAGCGGTCAACCCGCACAACACGAGGTAGGACCGGACGCCGCCGTGACTCCGGTCCACGTGGTCGAGTGCGTCGAGGATCGTCGACGGGAGCGTCCGCGACAGGATCTCCGCGGCCGGGCGCTCGTCGGCCGGCAGTTCGGCGAGCTGCGCGAGGATGCCGAGCCGTTCCTCGCTCGCCGCGTAGTCGGTGGCGATCGCCTCCCGCGGTACTCCGACGAGATCCAGCCACAGCGCGATCAGCAGACCCGTCCGGTCCTTGCCCGATGTGCAGTGCACGACCACCGGCGCGTCGGCAGGCGCCGCGAGCAGCGCGCGGAACGCCTTGGCGATCTGTGCCTTGTTGCGGTCGAGACTGCCGCGGTAGATATCGGCGAGCAGCGGCTCGGCGGCCGGATCGCGGTGCCCCTCGGCGGCCGGATCGATCCACGGGATCCGCCGGTACGACGCCGAGCCATCCAGTCGATGCGGTTGCGTGATTTCCCAGTCGGAGCGCAGATCCAGCACCAACCCGGCGCCGGCGGCAAGGAACGCGGTCCGCCCGTCGTCGTCCAGGTTGTCCGGCGAGTCCGTCCGGAGCACGGTCCCGCTGCGTGTCGGTACGCCGTACCTGGTCGGCAGTCCGCCGATGTCACGTGCGTTCAGGCATCCGCTCCACACGCGGTCAGCTTAGGACAACGCCTCCGAGGGACTCGAACTCCTTCCAGGTGCCGTCGAAGGCCTTGTGGTGCATGGCCGAATCCGTCCCGACGGCGAAGACGTCGATCCGGCCGGGACCCCACGCCACCACGGAACCGGCCGGACGCGGCCTGGTCGGCACCGCGGTGACCGGCTCGAGCCAGCCGGCCAGGGCGGCCACGTTCATCCGCAGGATCTCGGCCGCGAGCCCCCAGTCCAGGAAGTTCAGCGTGTCGGTCGCGGTGTGGATGTGCCCGTTCGCGCTGTCCGCGCCCTCGATCGTCAGCAGGGCAGGGATCCCGGCGTTGATGAACGGCACGTGGTCGCTCGCGAACGGGTTCAGCGAGGTCTCCACCTTCAGCCCGGTGTACGTCGCGGCCGCGGTCGCCAGGTCGGCCATCAGTCCCGACGACACCTGAGCGCCTTCCAGCAGTACGGTCGGCAGCGCCGAGTTCTTGCTCGCGATCATGTCCATGTTGAGCACGGCGCGAATCCGGGACCGCTCGGCCGGCGGCAGCGAGGCGACGTACTGCTTGCTGCCGAACAACCCCTGCTCCTCGCCACCGAACAGGATCAGCCGGACGTCGTGCTTCCACGACCTGGTCGACAACAGGCGGCCCAGTTCGAGCACCCCGGCCGAGCCGCTTGCGTTGTCGTCCGCACCGGGTGCGTTCGCGGCCGGCCCGCCGGCGTGGTTGATCGAGTCCAGGTGCGCGGTGATCAGCACGACGCCACCGCCGCCGGTGCCCGGCCGGTCGCCGATCAGGTTGTGCGACCGACCGCCGCCGACAGTGACCGCCGTCCGGGTCACTCCGTAGCCGAGCGCAACCATCCGGGCGGCGGTGAAGTCCAGCGCGGTGGTGAACGACGGACTGAGCGAGTGCCGCGTCGGCAGGCTCGCGAACCAGGTCAGGTCGTCCTGGTACGACGTCGGCGACAGCTCCCCGACGAGGCTCGCGACCGCCGGATCGACCCTCGCCGCGGCCGCGGACGGTACGTCGACGACCGTCGTACCGGCGCGCAGCGGCTCGACCCGCCAGTGGTTGTTCGACCGGCGCCGGGGTTTGTCGGCGGCCGAGATGACCAGGTGCCGGCCGTGGTCGAGCAGCGGGACGACGTCGGGGAAATCGTCCTGGAAACTCCGGCCCACCTGCGTGACGAGCAGCAGGCCGGGTGCGGTCCGGGAGGCCCGGCCGAGGCGTTGGTCGGCCGGAACCCAGAGAAGGGTCTTGTCCCCGAACCGCGCCGACCGCGCACCCCTGGCGGCATCGGTGGTCGGTACGACGAGGTAACGCACAGGTGCGGTTGTCATGGGGCCTCCCGGCCTGGGCTGAGGAGTGGAGGGAGCGGAGCGACTGGAGCGACGAGGGAAGGCCTGGAGTTCCAGCCCGATGGCCCGCCGCGCCGGAGGCGTGGCATCTGCAGAGTCATGTCAGTCCTGCCAGACGATCTCGAGACGGTCGGGTTCGGCGGTGACGATGCGGCCGGCGCTCCCGGCGTCCCGGGTGAGCCGGCCGGTGGTGTCCCACCGGCCGGCCGGGCGGGCCTCGGGCGCGTCACCGCGGCCGATCGCCCAGTCCACCCAGGTGCCGTCCGGGCGGAACTCCACCCCCCGCCGGCCGCGGGCCGGCGGGAAGGCGAAGTCTTCCCGCCGGTAGACGCTGACCCCGTCGTGGTCTTCCTCGAAGGAGTGCGTCCACCGCCCTGGCGTGTGCTCGGTCAGCTCAGCACGACCTTTTCGATCGAGGCCGGCGTCTCCGGGACGGTGACCTTGAAGTCGCTGATGATGCCGCCGAGCGGCTCGTACCCGGTGAGCGACGGTCCCCACGCGGACCCGTCCCACCACTTGTGGTACAGCTGCTTGTCGGTGCCGGTGACGAACACGTCGAGCCGGTCCGGACCCCACGAGACGACCCGCGGCTCGTCGGTGCAGATGCCGCCCATGTACTCCCAGCCGGTGACCGACGGTCCCCACGCGGCCCCGTCCCACCACTTGTGGTACAGCGCGGAATCCGTGCCGAGCACGAAGACGTCGAGCCGGTTCGTGTCCCACGAGACAACCGTCGGCGCCGTCGTACAGACACCGCCCATGTACTCCCAGCCGGACCAGGCCGAGCCGTCCCACCACTTGTGGTACAGCGCGAAGTCGGTGCCGAGGACGAACATGTCGAGGCGGTTCTCACCCCAGGCGACGACCCGCGGCGGGGAGGCGCAGACACCGCCCAGGTACTCGTAGCCGTCGACCGACGGTCCCCAGGTCGAGCCGTCCCACCATTTGTGGTAGACCGCGTTGTCGGTGCCGAGCACGAACACGTCCAGTCGGTCGCTGCCCCAGGCAACAACTTCGGGCGGGCTCATGCAGATACCGCCGAGGTACTCGTAGCCGTCGGCCGACGGTCCCCAGTTCGAGCCGTCCCACCACTTGTGGTACAGCGCGCGGTCAGTGCCGAGGACGAACGCGTCCAGCCGGTCCGGGCCCCAGGTGGCCAGTCGCGGCGGACTCATACAGATACCGCCCAGATACTCGTACCCGGTAGGCGACGGTCCCCAGTTCGAGCCGTCCCACCACTTGTGGTACAGCGCGCGGTCAGTGCCGAGGACGAACGCGTCCAGCCGGTCCGGCGCCCAGGACGCGACTTCAGGAGCACTCATACAGATACCACCCATGTATTCGTAACCGCCGACGGACGGTCCCCAGGACGAACCGTCCCACCACTTGTGATACATCGCCAAGTCGGTGCCGAGGACGAACGCGTCCAGCCGGTCCGCGCCCCATGCCACCACCGGGCCGGCCGGTTCCGGCGTACCCGCGCCGCCGCCCGAACCGGCGATCAGGCCCGACCGCACGGTGTCCAGACAGGCCTCCATCCGGGCCACCTGTTCGTCGGTGAACATCACCATGCCGCGGTCGTCGGTGTAGTCCATGTAGTCGTAGAACAGGTCGCCGTTCGGACCGTTGTTGCAGGTCACGTGCGGGAACGTCGGTACGCCGAAGTTCGGGCCGGCCTGGTTCGGGGTGTCGGCGACCTCGTCGCTGCCGCTGCAGCCGGAGCCGTCGTCGCCCCAGATGTGGAACAGGTTCAGGTAGTGCCCGATCTCGTGGGTCGTCGTCCGGCCGAGGTCGAACGGCGCGGCCGCCGTCCCGTTCGTGCCGAAGCCGGTGTGCAGGACGACGACACCGTCGGTCTCGGCCGGGCCGCCCGGGAACTGTGCGTAACCGAGCAGGCCGCCACTGAGCTGGCACACCCAGATGTTCAGGTACCGGTCGGTCGGCCACGGATCGTGGCCGCCGGTCGCCGACGACTTCACCTTGTCGTCGGAGCCGAAGCCGTTGACGGTCGTCTGTGTCCGGGTGACGCCGGTCGTGGGGTTGCCGTCCGGGTCCTCGGTGGCCAGGTAGAACTCGATCCGCGCGTCCGCGATCAGATCGGTGAACGCGGCCGGCACGATTCCCAGGTCGGCGTTGGTCGCCCGGAAGTCGTGGTTCAGGACGTCGATCTGGCTGTCGATCTGGGCCTGCGAGATGTTCTGCGCCGGGGTCTTCCAGACCACGTGCACCACACAGGGGATCCGCGCGATGCCGGCGAAACGTTGCTGGCGGGCCACGTAGTCCGACGTCGCGTTCTCGAGGGCCGACCGGGCCGCGGCGTACTCAGGCGAGGTGGAGAGCAGTCTGCGGTGCACGTCCATCACACCGCACTGCCGCCTGTTCGGCGTCTCCGTCCGCCCGTCCGACCCCGGACCGCCCATCCCGGCACCGCCTGGCTGTCCGCCGCCGCTCATACCGGCACCGCCCGCCTGACCGCCACCGCTCATCCCAGCACCACCACCGGCACCACCACCGGCACCGCCACCCGTCATCCCGGCACCGCCACCGCTCGTGCCGCCGGGCATGGTTCCGGGGCCACCCGCGGGTGCTCCGCCACCGCCCGTCCCGGTCGCGGACATCCGGTCGGCGGGCATTCCGTTCGCCGCCCGCATGCCGTTCGTGGACGACGTCGCCGGCCGCTCGCCGGGCATCCGGTAGTCGTCGTCGTCGCGGTGCTTGTCCGCTCTCCCGTTGGCCTTCCTCGGCATCTCTCCCCCTTCCAGCGGGGC
>NZ_SMKR01000267.1 GCF_004348725.1 Kribbella turkmenica | reverse complement strand
ACTCATCCACCCCATCTCCCTGGCCGTCGGCGCCCGCCTCACCGTCGACCACATAGCCCAATCCTTCACCGTCTACCCCTCCATCACCGGCTCCATCGCCGAAGCCGCCCGCCGCCTCCACCTCCGCCACTGAACCCCACGAGCGGCTTCGTGCGTGGCTCGCGGGGTGCTCGACGTCGCCACCGCGGGGCGCATGTTGAGCGCACTTTGAGAGTGCGTGACGTTCCGTCGATGCCGGTCGTCGCGGGTGCCGCCGCGGCTCTAGAGTCGGCAGCCAGGCACGCCGGGTGGGTTCCCGGCGAACGTCTGACCCGGCCGGGAACAGGCACCCCCTACCGGCCGGGGCCAAATCCGTCTCGCGGCGCTGGCTGCCCACCAGTGAGGAGCTGCTCGTGGACGATGCATCGCGCTATCCGTCGCCCCCGACGGGTACTCAGGCCATCGCCCTCTGGATCGCCGGCGGGCTTCTCGTACTCTCCTGCTTCGGCTTCCTGCTCCGACTCGGCCAGAACGTGCGGAGCCTCGACCTCGGCGGCGTGGGGACGGAGACCGTGCTCTTCGGTCTCTTCCACGTGTCGGTGCTGCACAACGTCGTTCATCTGCTGCTTGGTGCGGCGGCCCTGGCCACCGCTGGGAACGCCCGCCACTGCCGACGGTTCCTCGCTGTCACCGGAGCAGCTCTCCTCGCACTCGTCCTGTACGGCCAGCTCGACCGCACCCCGATCGTTGCGGACCTCGTACCCGTGGGCACGGCCGACACCTGGCTGCACCTCCTGCTCGCGCTCACGATGATTGTCGCCGCGGGTCACGGAGCCGCGACCAGAGCCGGCTGGCGTGGCCGCCGCTCCGCCGAATGAACGACGCGGTGTGGAGCTTCCTTGACGCGGCTGTTGAGAGTTGTTGACGTTCCGGCCCGCGGCCGTCTCCGAGCTGGAACGCCGGTCGTGCTGTGTTCTAGCGTCGTTGGCAGGTCTGGCGGATCGTCAGCTCGAACCAGGCCGAGTGGATGCTGCGGCGGTCGTTGAGGGGCGGCCGCCGCCGGCATCCCACCAACTCAGCGCACTCCCGGCACCGATCGGCCCAGAGAAAGGCCGGCTCAGTCGTTACGGGGGAAAACGACCGAGCCGGGTGAAGCTGACCGTAGTACGCCGACCGGTCGACCTCAAGCGCTCTTCAAGCGCGGACACCCGATCGCCATCTCGCCGCCGACCGGGTGCCTGCACGCGACATGTGATCGTCAAGAGACCTCAGCCCGATCGTCAACGGAGCGCGCGAGGCCGGCCCCGGCTTGCCCAGCTCCGAGAGCCCGACGACCGGCCTGCCGTCACCAGCAACGCGAGCCCGCCGACCGCCACCACGGCGAGTGCGGAGAGATCGGCGACTGCTGCCAGGAGGTAGATCAGAACGACGGCCGCGCACGTGATGGCGTACCACCGGCCGCTACCGGCGGGACTGAAGAAGGCGAGATGCAGGCCGCACGACACGGTGAAGAGTCCGACGAACCACCACGAGTCCCACATGCTGCTCCTTCCGCGTCGTATCCGGCCTTCAACCGTCGGTGCGGTGGTAGGCCGGATCGTGCAGGCCGGCAACGAGGTCCAGGGCAGTCAACGAGCGGTTCAGCTCCTCCATGCACGGCTCGCCCAGCGGCGGATCGCCGTACAGGCACAGCGCCAGCCGACCGTCCGTCGTCCACCCGGCCTCCTCGATCTCACCGTTCTCGTCGTGCAGTGGCACCCACCCGTCCAGGGCCAGGCGCTCGAACGCGTACCGCCGGTCCGCTGCGTGCAACGAAAGCTCCTTCGCGCAGGCTCCGCCGAGGAGGCTCTCCGACCAGGCCGCACCGACCAGTGGATCGTCCAATGCGGCGACATCCGACTCCGCGCGTGGAGTGACGAGGTAACCCGTCCCTGTTCGAGGGTCCAGATAAGCGATGTGTACGGCGAACTCCACGACGATGACGTCCACGAAGCCTGACCGGCGTACACCGCGAGCGGCCGAGCAGACACCCGCGGGCGCGGACGACCTGCAGCGCCGCTGGGTCACGCGGCCTCGACCTCGAACACCCGGTCCAGGCCCGTGCTTCGCAGTACGTCGGTCATCCGTCGGCTGGCGTGCCGGATGACGACACCCCCGCCTCGACGCCGGCACACCCGATGTGTGTCGAGCAAGGCGGCAAGCAACGTCGAGGAGATCTGATCGACCTCGGAGACGTCGATCACGACCAGGCAGGCGCCGTCCATCACCAGTCCGTGCAGTCGCCAGCGAAGCCCCGAAAGCCCCCCGCCCAGGTCGGCGTCCGACAGCGTCACGATGGCCTTCTGCGGCAGCGGTCCGTGCGTGGTGTGACTCATCGACGCTCCTCTCGAGGTGAGCCGGCAGTCCTACCACTGTGGCCGACCCACATTGAGATCGGTCGAACCCGTGCTTGACGATCACGTGACGGCCGGCGCAACGGCCACAACGCACAAGCGCACCTGCAGGCTCACCGGCAGGCTGCCAAGCATCAGCGCCATGATCGCGAACACGATGACCACCACAGAGCACGGTCGCTGCGCATGCTGGACTCAGAACGGTTCGTCGGTGAAGATCACATCGTCTGCGGTCACGGACAGCCGCACATGATCATCCGCGACGTACGCGATCCGGTCGGCGGCGATGACGATGTCGGTCCCGCCGGGACCGTAACGACTGACCCTGACGTACCCGAGTCTCTGCCGCGCGTCGCCGGCAGGCCATGGGCCAGGCGGCTCGCCACGAACGAGCGATTCCGCGTGGACGGTAGCCGTTCCGACGTCGACGACTCTTCCGATCGGCGCGCCGCGTGCGTCGCGCACCGGTGAGCCGTGGCATACGGCGGCAAGTGGGATGGCGGATCGTCCGGATGGGTCGCCGGTGCGCATCGTTGCCTCCAGGAGGCGATCGACAGCTGATTCGCCGACCAGGCTTCCCGGCACACCACCTTCACCGTACCGTGACCTCCGCGCCGCTCACCAGTGCCCGCGACTGCGGTATTGCCTGAGGCAATCGTTCGGAACGTGGGGACGATCAGCACCGGGCTCTCGGTCCTCGAGTTGATCCAGCCGCTTGCGACGGCTGATGTTAGTGGCTAACATTCAGGGATGGGGACACGAGCCGAGCGGACCCGGGAGCGGTTGCTCGCGGCGGCGATGGAGTTGTTCGCCGAGCGCGGGTACGACGCGACCAGCGCCGGCCAGATCGCCGCCCGCGCCGGGGTGACCGAAATGACGTTCTTCCGGCACTTCCCGAGCAAGGCGAGCCTGTTGGTCGAGGACCCGTACGACCCGGTGATCGGCGCCGCGATCCGCCGGCAGTCACCGGATCTCGACCCGATCACCAGAACTGCCCGAGGAGTCCGCGAGGCATGGCGCGAGCTTCCACCCCCCGCTGTCGACGAGGTCCGGGTGCGGCTCCGGATCGTCGCGCAGACGCCCACGTTGCGGGCGAGCATGGCCGGCGGTACGGCGGCCACCGAGGCGGTGATCGTCGACGCGCTGACCAGTGACGGCGTCGGCCGCTTCGAGGCGACGATCGCGGCCGCAGCGGTCATGGGCGCCCTCAACACCGCGTTGCTCGAGTGGAGCCTCACTGCGGACGACGATCTCGGCGGAGCGATCGACACCGCCCTCGACATCTTGTCGGATCGCCGTGGCTGAGCACGCGGTCGAAGCCCGCGGACTGATCCGCACCTTCGACGACGGCACCGGGATCCGCGGGGTCGACCTCGCCGTTACCCCCGGCGAGGTTCACGCGCTGGTCGGCCTGAACGGCGCCGGCAAGTCCACGCTGATGCGGCTCGTCCTGGGGATGCTCGCGCCGACCGCCGGCACGGTCACCATCGCCGGCCGCGGATTCGAGCAGACCGACTGGAGCCGGGTCGGTCACCTGGTCGAGTATCCCCTCGCCTACCGCGAGCTGACCTGCCGTCAGAACCTGGTCCTCGGTGCCCGGCTGCACGGCGTCATGGCCGAGGAGATCGTCCGCATGGTGGACGCGACGATCGCCGAACTGGGCCTCAGCCAGTACGCCGACCGGCGGACGGGCAAGCTGTCACTCGGCAACCGGCAACGGCTCGGCCTGGCCTCCGCCCTGCAGCACAACCCAGGACTGATCGTCCTGGACGAGCCCACCAACACGCTCGACCCGGCCGGTGTCATTCTCCTCCGCGAGGCACTCCTGCGCCGAGCGGACGTGGGCGCGGGCATCCTGGTCAGCAGCCACCACCTCGACGAAGTCGCGCGCATCGCCCAGCGGATCTCGGTGCTGAACGCCGGCCGAATCATCGGCACGCTCGATCCGCGGGGCGTGGACCTCGAGCGATCCTTCTTCGAGCTCGTGCGCCGAGACGACGTGGCCGCATGATCACCGGGCTCGTCACCGAGTCCACGAAGTTCGTCCGCGCGACCGTGGTGCGTGCGACGACGGTCGTCATGGTGCTCGGCATCTCGTTGATCTGTTCGTCGATGCTGCAGGCGGTCCACACCGCCGATCCGCAACTCGCGGCCAAGCTCGGCCCGCTGATCGAGCCCGGCGGCTGGGCCGGCTACCTCACCGTCGCCGCACAGGTCACCGGAGCAGCCGGTCTCCTCGGGTACGGCGTCGTGCTGAGCTGGCTGTTCAGCCGCGAGTTCGCGGACGGAACCGTCACCGGGCTGTTCGCGGTCCCGGTGTCGCGGCCCACGATTGCCACCGCGAAGCTCCTGGTCTACCTCGCCTGGGGTGTCGCATCCGCCGTCGCGTTGGCGCTCGCCCTGGTCCTGTTCGGCCTGGCCGGTGGGCTGGGAGCCCTTCCGGCGGACGTCGTACCGGCGATCGGGCGGCAGCTCGCCCTCACCGTCCTCACCGCAGTGATCGCGTCACCGGCGGCCTGGGCAGCCACAGTCGGCCGATCAGTTCTCGCCGGGATCGGCTGCACGATCGGGATTCTGGTGGTCGCCCAGGTGACCGTCGTCGCCGGAGCCGGCGCCTGGATCCCGTTCGCAGCGCCCGCGCTCTGGGCGATCAGCGGAGGAGCCGACGTCACCACGTTCCAGCTCGCACTCGTCGTGCCCATCCTTCTCATCAGCGCCGCCCTCACGCTCCGTTCCTGGCACCGTCTCCAACTCGATCGCTAGCCAGGTCCGCGTTCGACGGACGTAGCCTGAAGTGGTGCAGTACACCGACTGGGGGGAGCGCGCGGATCGCTGGTCCGGAATTCGCAGCGAGACAGTCGATGTGCGCGGCACGAAGGTGCATTATCTGGTGACTGATCAGACTCGAACGTCGGGCTTGCCGGTTCACCTGCTCGTTCCCAATCCGGCCAACAGCGCATCGAACTGGCTCGACGTACTCGCCGAACTGCGAGCACACGCGCACGCGATCGCGGTGGATCTGCCCGGCACGATCGCGGGCCACACCGCGCTGCCCAACCGGCGCGCAGCGAGCATCGAGACTAACGCGCTGTTCCTGCGCGACTTCGCTGACGCACTCGAACTCGACCGGGTCGTGGTCCACGGCTGGTCCGCCGGCGGGATGGTTGCGTTGCTGTTCGCCGACCAGGCACCCGAACGGATCGCCGGGCTCGTCCTGGTGGCGCCGGCGCTTCCTCCCCCGCTGAGCGCGGGCGAGGCGCGTAGGTGGCAAACCCTCGGCAGGGCGGGGCTGGCCATCGTCGCACCGGTCGCCCTCGTACTGGTCCGCGTTTCGGGGCGGCGCATCCTCGCCGCGAAGTGGCGGGTCCTGGACGATCCCGCGTCGATTGCGGGCAGCACCTGGAGCACAGGCGGTGACCTGACGAGAATGTCGCCGGAGATCGCCGGTCTCATGCGGGACGAGATGTCAGTGGTCGAGCCGATGCGTCTGGGAAGCGCGGTGAGGGTGTATGCCTCGCTGATGTCACTGATGTTCGTCCGGCGGCGAACCGCGCTCCACGCGATCCGCCGGGTCGCGTCGCCGACCCTCCTTGTCTGCGGCGATGACGATCACCTCACTGGCCGCGCGTCCATCGATGACTGGACGGCGCAGCGGCCCGACTGGAACCTGGTCGTCCTCCACCGCGTGGGTCACGCACCGCCGTTCGAAGTTCCCGCCGGATACGCTCGCACGGTCATCGACTGGTGTGGTCCACGGGTTCACGACCGGGCGGACCGCGGCGTCGAGGATTCTCGCGGCGATCAGGACAGGAGGAAGTAGCGCAGCCACAGGTACGGCGCGGCGACGATGATCGTGATCGCGGTCATCACCACGCCCTTGCGGGTGAACTCCCAGAACGAGATCGGATGCCCGGCCCGCAACGCCAGCCCGATCACCACG
>NZ_SMKR01000266.1 GCF_004348725.1 Kribbella turkmenica | reverse complement strand
GCCTGTCGGTCGTCCGATGACCACCGGGCGGAAGGTCTGGGCTTCCACCGAGAACAAAGCGCCGTGAACCGGCAGATCCGGCTTCGGAGCCGTCCTGATCGCTCCCGAGCCGCCTGACTTCGCAGGTTCGTGCAGGGTTGTGGATAACTTCGGGTGGGGACCCGTGGACACTGCTAGCGTTCAGGCGATCATTCTCGGTCGACCTGGGAGAGTAACCAACGATGCTGCGTCCGATGGCCGTTGCCGTAGCCACCGCCACCGCCACCGCCACCGCCGCTGTCGTCCTGCTCGCCGGATGCGGCGGCAGCGACGACCAGAGCTCCGACTCGAAGCCCGACAGCGCTGGCGCCAGCTCGGCGACGACCCCGTCCCCGCCGCCGATCGCGTCGTTCGATCCGCCCAAGGCCTTCGCCGCCGCATCGGCGTTCGCACTCGAAGGTCAGAAGGGCGTCGGGACCGGCATGGTCGGCCGGAGCACGCTGGTGGCGAGTCTCACCGGCGTCACCGGACGCGACATCGCCGCCCAGAAGGAGCCCTGGATGGTTCCGGCCGCCGAGGCGACCACGACCGAGACCGTGGCCCTGACCAGACCGGTGGGCGTCCAGCTGGACGGCAAGGACGTGGTCGCGATCGCCTACGTCCAGAACGACAAGGGCAACGGCACCCAGAAGGCCAAGGGACAGGTGCTGTTCCAGTGGATCGACTCCGCCGACGGCAAGAAGGTCGCCGAGGTGGTCACCGATCTCACGGCAGCGCTCGGCCCCGGCGAAGGTGTCGACGATGTGGTCGGCCAGGCGTACGACGCCGCCACCGGCCAGGTCGCGATCGGCCTGAAGCCCGCCGGGCAGGCCGGACGCCAGAAGGTCGGCGCGACCTTCACCGTGTACGCCGACCCCACGACGC
Source organism: Kribbella turkmenica (assembly GCF_004348725.1). Taxonomy (GTDB): domain Bacteria; phylum Actinomycetota; class Actinomycetes; order Propionibacteriales; family Kribbellaceae; genus Kribbella; species Kribbella turkmenica. The sequence goes on along the minus strand of NZ_SMKR01000266.1, from coordinate 5,430 downwards.
AGAAGTCGACAGTGATCCCCTCGTTCGACGTCGCCGGGGTCCTCAACGGGGTGGTCGCCGGCGCGAACGGCGGGAATGCCCAGGGCCAGGGCGAGGCCACGATCCTCGTCGCCGACGCGGCCACCGGCAAGATCACCAAGCGGACGCCGACCAACCAGGCAGTCCTTCACGTCGCCGGCCACGGCTCGAAGCGCGCGTACCTGAGCGGAACCACGCGCAAGAGCGACGCCGACAACAACAACACCGTGTACGCCGTCGACATCCCGACCGGCGCCGTCGTGCCGATCAAGGGGCTGGTCCAGGACGGCACGATGAACTTCGGCTGCCTCGGCGACGAGGCGACTGCGGTGGTCTGCACCGCCAGAGCCGCCGACGGCAATCACGAGATCATCGGCATCGACGACACCACCGGCAAGAAGGCCTGGGGCTACACGGAGAAGGCCTCGAACCGGGTCGTTCCGTCCGTCACCGCGGCGTTCCACGGCATCATCTACGCGCAGACCGAGGCACAGCCGGTCCTGATGGACGCCGCCACCGGTGAGGACGTGAAGGTCAGCACGCCGGCTCCGCCGGAGAGCGCCAGTCCGACGGACGGCGGGACGCCGGGCTCGTCGCAGTCGTCCGACCCCAGCTCGCAGACGAACAGTCCGGCCAACGCGAACGGTTCGGTCATGTCGCTGTACGACGGAAAGCTGCGGTCACCGCACGCCGTCACCGAGTACGGCGGGGTCTACGTGCAAGGCAACTACAAGCGCGCGCTCATCGCGCTGAGTCCCACCGCTTGACGAGCTGAAGCGAGCGGGCCCTGGTCGACCGGGCCCGTTCGTCGTTCAGATGTCCGTGCGGTGGAAGTTCTTGTAGGACCGCGACGGGGTCGGCCCGCGCTGGCCCTGGTAGCGGGAGCCGTACTTCGCGGAGCCGTACGGGTGCTCCGCGGGGGACGACAGCTTGAAGAAGCAGAGCTGGCCGATCTTCATGCCGGGCCAGAGCTTGATCGGGAGCGTCGCCACATTCGACAGCTCGAGCGTCACGTGGCCGGAGAAACCGGGGTCGATGAATCCCGCGGTGGAGTGGGTGAGCAGGCCGAGCCGGCCCAGCGAGGACTTGCCCTCCAGCCGGGCCGCGACGTCGTCCGGCAGCGTCACCAGCTCGTACGTCGATCCCAGGACGAACTCACCGGGATGGAGGATGAACGGCTCGTCGCCCTCCGGTTCGACCATCCGGGTCAGGTCGGGCTGTTCCTCGGCCGGGTCGATGTGCGGGTACTTGTGGTTCTCGAACACCCGGAAGAACCGGTCCAGCCGTACGTCGACACTCGACGGCTGCACCATCGCAGCGTCGAACGGGTCCAGCTGGACCCGCTTCGCGTCGAGTTCGGCCAAGATGTCACGGTCGGAGAGCAGCACGAAGGAAACCTAGCAGCGCTCGCCCCGTCGGCCCAGTTGCAGGCCGCACCCCGGCCCTGGCCGCCACTCCCCCGGCAGCGGCCCGGAAACCGTCGTCCTGCTGTGGACGAGCGGTGGAACGCGCTCGTCCGGTCCTGCGGTCCCGGTGCCCGGTGACCGATCGTCCGGAGCCCTCAGCTCCCCGGCGTGACCACGTCTCCGGGCTTCCCCGAGTTGCCGTCCGTGCGGCCGTCGTACCCCCGGTCGTCCGGCACCGTTGCGGCGTACCGCCGACCTCAGGGGCCTGAGGCAACGAACGTCAGGCCAGCTTGTTGAACCGCGACACCTGGGTCGCGAAGGTCTTGACCTGCGACGGCGACCAGTCCTTGAGCAGTTCCTCGATCACCTTGTGCCGCTTCTTCCGGGCCGCCGCGAGCTTGCGCTTGCCCGCCGCGGTCAGCGTGAGCAGCGTCGCCCGGGCGTCGGACTTGTCGGCCGCACGCTTCAGCAGACCCTCTTCCTCCAGGCGCGCGCAGGCCCGGCTGACCGGACCCTTGTCCACCTCGAGCGCCGCCACCAGGTCGGCCATCCGCACCGGCGCCAGTTCCTCGACGTGGTTCAGCAACGCGTACTGCGCCGGCTCCAGATCCGGATGCGCCTCGTCGGACAGCGTCCGCTGCAGACCGCGCAGCCGCCGTGCCAACGTGACGAGCTCCTTCTCCAGGTTGTCCAGCGCGTCACTCGTGTCTGTTGCCACCATTCACCCCTTCATCCAGTTGCCCCGCAACCATCTTGTCCGGTCCAGGTGAGGACCGCATCCTCACGTTGCGTCGAATGTTGCCCCCGGCAACGCGTTCTAATCTGCCAGAAGATGACGGGCCTGCCCAGTCCTGGGCGCACCCTTTGTGGAAAACTGCCCAGGAACCCTCCGCGCAAACCGCCGGGCGGGCTCTTTTCGATGCGTCCGGCATCAGTTCCGGCGCACGCGCGAACCGCCGGTCGCCGGCACGAGCACCCCCCTGCGCCCGGTCCACCCTGCCCGGCCGTCGGCCCACCCGATCCGGTCGCGGCGCACGGACCCACCGTGGCCCGCGCCCTACCCATCCGCTATGCTCGTCTGCGCCTGCCGGTCCACCGGCAGGCAGTGCGGGTGTAGTTCAATGGCAGAACATCAGCTTCCCAAGCTGACAGTGCGGGTTCGATTCCCGTCACCCGCTCCAGCGAGAAGCCCCAGGTCAGAGGCAAATTCCTCACCTGGGGCTTCGTCATCTCAGTGATGAGCATCCGTCCTCGTGCCCATTACGTGCTTGGTGGCCACCGGAAGGCCGTCTCATGTCAGACACGCAACGAGCCGCGATTGCCTAGCGGTGCCAGCACACTACGCCGCTGCCCGACTTGGTTTGTCGGGCAGCGGCGTGAGAATCTGCCTCTCAGGACTTCAGCCGTGACGGCGACCCTGTCTCAGCGTTCAAGTGCCTAGCGCTGAACTTCTCCAGGTCGTCGCCGTGGCTACGGTCCAGGCTCCGGTGTTCCGAACCGAGCGCCGGAGCTGCTCCACCTCCTGTTGCCAGAAGCCGGGCGCCCAAACCGGCAGGGATCGCGGTTCCATCGCCCCAGCACGGTTCCATCACTCGTGCCATGGCAGGTCGCGGGTCAGTAGGTCAGACAGTCTCAGAAGGTCTCAAAGCGCGCCAGTCGGCTTCACTTCGGTCGAACGTGGGATTGTTACTTTCGACCTGGCAGAAGAAGGAACGGAACAACCTGATGAGGGTTGCGAGAACCGAACCGTTCTGCGCCGCCGTTAGCAGCCACTCTTCTCCTGGATCGGTAGACGTCGTGCCCGATCCGTGCCCGATCGGACGGTCGCCCGTACCCGGGCCGAGGGTGTACGAGACGACCTGGTTTTTTGCGACAGACGGTCAACTGCGGTCACTCGCTTCCCACCTGCCGCCCACGTGCACAGCACCGAGCTGGACAATTGAGTTCCCGAGCTGACACTGCGGGTCCGATTCCCGTCACCCGCTCCATTTGTCAGGACATGACTGAGCCCAGGCCGGACGGCCTGGCTCTCGTTCTGTTGCCATGGTCCCCCACTTCCGACAAGCCGGGTTTCGGCTCGATCAAACGGTTGACTCAGGCAATGGTCGGCCCGCCCAGAGGTACGGCGATTCGGCCATGCGATGCATCGCGGCGACCCGGGTTACCACCACCCCCGACCGCCAGCGGTATGGCGATCGGGACCAGTCGAGGGCGCAGCGTGGTGATGCCAGCGGCGAGCGTGGCGTGGTCCCGGCACCGCGACAACGGAAGGCTGTTCGTGCAAGCAAGAGTCCGACGCCCACCAGCAGCCGGTCGCCCGCGTGCTCGTCCTGGGACCACCGACACCGCGCCGGCGCGGTCGTGCCCAGCCTGCCGTCATAGAGCAGTGGGAAGACAGCGGTCAGTACGCCGATCGCCGCCGCGCTCGACGGGCTCCGTCGTACCTCGATGTCATGAACTACGAGCGACGGCACATCGGCACATCGTGCCGAAGTCGCGCCCAACCGCTGACGATGGTCACGTCAGCACCGCGGCCCTGCACACGTCAGGTGCGGCGCGATCACCAGGTCGAGTTGCTCGATCAGGAAATCGGTGAGCGTGCCCCAGCCGTTCACGGCCCAGACTTGGAGGGAGCCGGTGAGACAGACCAAGGTGTGCCGGGCGAGGGCCGGTACGTCGGTGTCCGGCCGGAGCTCACCGGCTTCCTGCGCGGCGAGGTAGAGCCGGGCGCAGCTGTCGACGACCGCGGCCGAGTGCGCGAGCGTGTGCTGCCGGAACTCCGGGTCGGCGACGTCGAGCTGGACGAAGCCGAGCCCGTTGCCGAGCTGCTCCCGGTGCTCGATGTGGGCGACGGCCGTCAGCGCGAAGTCCCGCAGGGTCGCCAGCGGCGAGGTGTTCCGCGCCTCGGCCTCCTCGACCGCCGCCAGCACCAGGCGCGCCGACCGGGCCGCCGCCGCGAGTAGCAGCCCGCGCTTGTTGCCGAACCGCTGCATCAGGGTCGGCGGAGCCACTCCGGCCCGCGCACCGACCGCGGCCAGGGTCAGTTTCGCCGGGCCGAGCTCGGCCAGTACCTGCCTGGTCGCGTCCAGGATCGCGTCGTCGCCGACCAGCCGTGGCCGGGCCATTCGGCACCCCCGAATTCATGAACAGCCGTTCGTTAATTGATGAAACAGTAACAGATCCTTGTTCGATCAGTTATCCAGGGCGACGGGAGAACTACGGGGTGCGATATCGCGCCTGTGGGGACCCCGTTGCCTGGTCCACCCGCCGCGGACCGGGCACGTCGTACAACGGGAGCTCTTCATGCGTTTCGCCCGCACCGCCCTGGGCCTGTTGCTGACTCTGGCCGGCCTCGTGATCACGTCCGCCGGAGCGGTCGCCGCCTTCTGGCTGGTCGGCCCGGACAACACGATCACCACCGGCAGCCGGCAGTTCAGCAGCCAGGGCCTGGCCGTCATCACCGCGCCCGACCTGCTCGACCGGCACGGACCGACCCTGCACGTGACCGCCTCCGCCGACCGGCCCGTCTTCGTCGGCGTCGGTCAGGACCTGGACGTCGCGAACTATCTGTCCGGCGCCCACCACAGTCGCCTGATCCGCTTCGAGCCGCCGGCGACCTTCGCCGCGCAGGAGATGCAAGGCCGCACCGCCCGGCTGACCCCGCCGGGGCAGCTCGACTGGTGGGCCGCGGGGGCCGGCGGTGCGGGCAGGCAGTCGATCGCCTGGCCGATCCAGGACGGCCGGTACGACGTCGTCGTGATGAACGCGGACGGCACCCCCGCCGTGGGCGCGGACGTCACGTTCGGCGTCGAGATCGACCGCGCCTTCGGGATCTGCCTGCTGGTGCTGGGTGCAGGCACGGTGCTGCTCGCCGTCGGCCTGATGCTGACCTTCCGCCGGCGGAGCCCGGCAGTCGCCCCGATCCGCATCACCCCACTGCCCGTCGCGCCGCAGCCGGCGCCGCCGGTCGCCCCAGCGCCCGCCCCGGTCAGTATCGACCCGACCC
>NZ_SMKR01000265.1 GCF_004348725.1 Kribbella turkmenica | reverse complement strand
ATGTGGGTCAGCCCACGAAATGAGGGCCGCCCGGTCAGCGGGGAACTCGGGTGGGGGTGTACCAGGCGGCGAGGATGTCGGCGAGGCGGTCGGGGCCCCAGCGGTCGACCGGGGTGATGCGGCCCCGGAGTGAGGCGAGTCCGCGGGCGAGCTCGCCCACCACGTCGCCGCGCCAGGAGACGACCACGCCCTCGCCGGGTCCGACGATGACCTCCGGACCCCCGCGGCCGACGCACACGACCGGGCATCCGGAGGCGAGCGCCTCGGTGACCGCCCACCCGGCGGCCTCCCGCAGCGCTGGGGCGAGCAGCGCGTCGGCGCGGAACATCGCCGCGAGCACATCGTCTCGCGGCAGCTGCCCCATGAACTCGACCCGGTCGCGGACGCCGAGCTCCTCCGCGAGCCGCTCGGCGCGTCCCCAGTCCGGTCCGTCCCCGATGATCCGCAGCTCCCAGTTCGCCGCCTCCGGACGCGCCAGCGCGCTGATCCCGAGCAGCACGCCCTTCCACGGGATCAGCCGGCCGACGAACAGCGCGGTCTTGATGCCCGGGGCACCGAACGGCTCGTACGGACCCGACGCGGTGAACCGGCGGATCGCGACGTTCGGCTGGACCACGACCTCCCGGGCGTACTTGCGGAACGTCTCCGCCACGTCGTTGTTCTGGGCAACCATCAGGTCGGCGCGCTGGGCCAGCTTCCGGCCGGTCAGATGACGCCGTACGCCGGTGTACGCGCGCCGGACCAGCTCGGCGGCCAGGCCACGCGGCCCGAGCCAGTGCGCCATCGACAGCGGTGCCGTGGTCGACCCGCCGACCGGCCCCCAGATCACCTTGGCGGACGACTCCTCCACCACACCCGCGGACATCCAGTCGACGGCGAACGTCAGGTGGTGGATGACGTCGAAGGAGTGCTCCGCGTGCAGCCGCCGGGCCGTCCGGCCGGCCAGCTTCTGCCACAGCGGGTAGTACCAGTACACGTCGGCCGGCCGGCGCCGCAGCTTCAGCACCCAGTTGGGCAGCTCCAGCGGTACGACGGTCAGCGACGGGACCGGGCGGATCGCCAGCTCCTCGGCGATCTCGTGCGCGAACTTGGCGCGGGTCAGCAACCACACGTCGTGGTCGCGCGCGGCCGCCTTCGCCCAGGCCCAGCCCGCACCCGGCTCCGACCCGCCCTTCGGCCGGCACGCGTACGCGCTGAGCAGGACCTTCGGCCGGGTCGACATCAGCCCATTCCCTCCAGCAGTCTGCGCAGATCGGTGCTCGACGTGGAGGCCGTGTACGGGAAGTAGTGCACGCTGGCACCGACCTCGCCGAGCAGCCTCTCCAGTCTCGTCCCCTTCTCGGTGCCTTTCCAGTCGTCACCCTTGAACAGGACGTCGTACCGGAGCTGCTTCCACATCTCGAACTTGTCGCTCGACCAGTCGCTGACCACCTCGTCAACGAGGCCGAGAGCCCGGACGACCTCCATCCGCTCGTCGTGCGGGACTACCGGCGGCCGGCCCTTGATCCGGGTGACCACGTCGTCCTCGACCACGCCGGCGATCAGGTGGTCGCAGTGCTCGCGGGCGCGGCGCAGGATGTTCAGGTGCCCGATGTGGAACATGTCGTACACACCCGGCGCGTACCCCACAGTGCCCATCAGCCGCGCACCTCCGGCACCAGCGTGGCCATCTCCCGGTACCACTTGGCGATCGCGGCCGCCAGGAACAGCAGGTTGGCCGCGAGCAGCGCGCCGTACAGGACGACGAACAGCGACGGCGAGCCGAACGCGAGGAAGACCAGGCACAGGACGCCGTAGTCGGTCGGTGCGATCAGCAACGACTTGGCCACGGAATCACCACGCACGTTGGGTTTCTGCGCCGCGCCGTGCCGACGGCGGAGCTGGTCGATCAGGATCAGCCCGAAGAACAGCACCGACGACATGCAGACGTAGGCCAGTGGCACCAGCAGCAGAAGCTCGTTGCCGAAAGCATCGAAGCGGTAGAACGAGATCAGTACGGCGCTGTGCAGCAGCACGATCTTGACCGCGTCGATCATGTGGTCGAGCCACTCCCCGAGCGGCGAGCCGCCACCGCGCAACCGGGCCAGCTGACCGTCGGCGGAGTCGAGGCCGTAGCCGAGCACCAGCAGCGCGGTCACCGCGAGCGCGAGCGGCACCGACGGCCGGACGGTCGCGACCAGCACGATGCCCATCAGCGAGCAGAAACCGGACGCCAGGCTCACCTGGTTGGGCGTCCGCCGCCCGAGGAAGGCGGCTGCCGCGAACACCCGCCCGATCCGCCGGTTCACGAACCGCGAGTACGCCGGCGTGCCCGCCGACGGCTTCTGCGCACGCGCCAGCTCGCCGACGACTGCCCGCATCGACTTGGTCACGGCGCCTCCCGGCCTGGCCTGAGGAACTCGGGGGGCGACGCGACCGGAGCGACGGGGAAAGGCCGGGAGGCGAGGCGCCATGACCGTGCCGGCGCCGAAGGTCCGGCCGAAAACACTGTCATGCTACGGACGAGCGCGACTGCCGCTGGTCGATCGCGGCGCGCAGGATCTGGCTGCGGGATCCGCGGCCGGCCGGCAGGACGCTGACCAGCTCGCCCGGGATCCCGTCGAGCTCGTCGGCGCCGAGCACGCCGTCGGTCCCGCTGGCAGCGAACACGGTCTGTACCCCCAGTACGCCGGTCAGCCACTCGGACCGCACGCCGTCCACCACGACCACCTCGTCGACGCAGCGCAGGTGCTCGAGGATCTGGGTCCGCTCGACCAGCGGCACGAACGGCCGCGCACCCCAGGCGTCGAGCGCCCAGTCGTCGGTCAGCACACCCACCACCAGCCGGTCGCAGGCCTGCCGGGCCCGTCCGAGCACGTCGAGGTGCCCGACGTGGAACAGGTCGAAGACCCCGGCCAGAAATCCCCTACCCGACAAGCCGCCATCCCCCAGCAAACGATCGTCCACCTCTCGAGCCCCCACGCCCTCGCTGACCCTATACCCTGCGCTCACCGCGGGCCCAGCCTCAGGCGTCACGGTCCGCCCGGCGTTCCCGTCGGGTCCGCCCGCCGTCCGCGTGCCGGGCGATCGCATCGGTGTAGATCCTCTCCGTGGCCTCGAGGTCGCGCTCCGGGGTGAAGCGGTCGAGGTAGACCTGTCGGGCTCGTTCGCCGAAGGCTACCGAAGTGACGGGATCGCCGACCAATCCGATGGCCTTCCGCAGCCCCTCCGGGTCACCGGGCTCGGTCAGCGCCCCGGTTTCGCCGTCGTCGACCAACTCGGCCAGTGCACCCAGCCGGGACGCGACCACGGGCACACCGTGCGCGAACGCCTCCACCACCACGAGTCCGAAGGTCTCATACGAACGGGCCGGTACGACGGCGACGCGCGCTGACCGCAGCACTTCCATGCCCTCGGCCCACGGTAGTTGACCCATCACCTGGATCGACGGATCGGATGCGGCCCGCGCCTCCGCCTCTCCGCGCAGCGATCCGTCGCCGACCACGACGAGCCGGCCGAGCGAGGAGTCCCAGGCCCGCAGCAGATCGGCGAACCCCTTGTCCTCCTCCAGCCTGCCGAGGAACACCACCGCGTCACCCGAGCCCTCCCGGACCGCACCGGAGTGCGGCACCGCGTGCGGCTTCACCACGATCTGATCCGGGTCGAAGCCGCCGGCGACGTACCGAGCGCGGACGAACTCCGACGGCACGACGAACCGCGTCACGTACTTCTGCCAGGTCCGCAGCTTGCCGTGCACACCGATGCTGCTGGCCAGCGGCAACGTCTGCACACGCGACCCGCGGTAGCAGCTGTGCCGGACGCCGGCCCACGGCAGCTTGCCGACACAGGACTCGCACGGGCGTCCGTCGCGCTGCAGCACCGCGTTGGCGCACATCAGCCGGAAGTTGTGCAGCGTCGCCACCACCGGGAGGTCCAGCCGGTACGCCGCCCGCAGCACGGACGCGCTGAACAGCGGGAACGTGTTGTGGATGTGCACCACGTCCGGCCGACGTTCCTGCAATAGAAGTGTTAAATCGCGTTCGGCGGAGAATGACCAGACGGAGCGGAACGGTAACAGTGCGCGATCTTTCCGGCTCATCCCGGCGATATCGTCACTGTTCCGCGCGTACAGGTCGATCTCATGTCCTGAGTTACCCAACGAATCAACCGTTTGCGCGACGACGGTGTTCTCGCCACTGGGTTGACCCGTCCGGTAACGGTTGTGCAACATGGCGACCCGCATGGCACTACCTTAAGTCTCGCGGTGGCTACACCTGGTTCCGAGGACTTCCCGGGCCTGGGCGCCGCTCACCCCGGAGGGTGCATTGAGGAAGTTGTGGTTCGCAGCGCTTATCGCGGCTGCGCTCGCCGTCGTTACGGTCGCGCTTCCGGTCATCGCCAATCAGACAAACGCGACAGACGTGGCGAAGTCACGCGACCTCGGCGACCCGGTGTCCTCCGGCGTCCTGCCCTCGCACCGGACCTCCCAGACCCCGGCGGCGACCGTCCCACCCGAGGTCACCGCCACCTCGGTGCCCTCGAAGCAGCCGGCGTCGACGCCCTCCTCCAGGCCGACGCCGACCACCGCGACGACGACCACCACCATCACCACCAAGGCCCCGACCGTCCCCACCGCGAACGAGGCCGACGCCGGCCCGGCGTTCGCGGGTCCCTGCAGCGGCGTGGTGATCAAGCCCGGCCAGAACGCGCAGTCGATCGTGAACTCGAAGCCCGCCGGTACGACGTTCTGCTTCGCGGCCGGCGTGCACCGGATCACCGAGACGATCCGGCCGAAGGCGGGCACCACACTGGCCAGCGCGGAACGCGCCGTCCTGACCGGTTCGGTGCCGCTCACCGGCTGGGCGAAGTCCGGCTCGGCCTGGGTGGTGCGCGGGGCCCTGCCTGCGGCGTACGGCGCGAACGGGCAGTGTGAGGACAACAAGGCGAACATCTGCCATCTGCGTGAGCAGCTCTTCGTCGACGGCGACCACCTGACCCGGGTGGCGAGCCTGCCGGCCCTCAAGGCCGGCACCTTCTACGCCGACTACGCGGCGAACGCGATCTACCTCGGCACGAACCCGGCCGGCCGCGTGGTCGAGATGTCGAAGACGCGGACCGCGATCGAGTCCGGCGCCACCGGCGTGGTCGTCCGCGGCCTGACCATCGAGCACTTCGCCAGCGCGCCGCAGGCCGGCGCCCTGGTCTCCGGACCTGGCTGGAAGGTGATCGCGAACGACGTCCGCTGGAACCACGCCGTCGGCGTGATGCTGGTGAAGGCGAACAACTCCCGGGTCGAGAAGAACCTGATCCGGAACAACGGCCAGCTCGGCCTCGGCCAGTACGCCTCGGCCGCGGCGACGGTGACCCGGAACGTGATCACCGGCAACAACACCGACGGCTTCTGGATCGCCGACTGGGAGTCCGGCGGGATCAAGTCGACCCGGTCGTCCGGCACCGTCAGCGGCAATCTGATCAAGGCCAACAAGGGTGTCGGCATCTGGGCCGACGTCGCCGACGACGGCCGGGTGATCAGCTCGAACTCGATCATCGGCAACGCCGCGGACGGGATCCGGTACGAGATCAGCCGCAACGGCACGATCGAGGACAACACCGTCACCGGCAACGGCTTCGGCACCGGCCGCGGCTCGGGCACGTCGCTGTGGGACGGCGGCGGCGTCAACATCAACACCTCGACCAACGTGACGGTGCGGAACAACGTGGTCGCCGGCAACGTGAACGGCGTCACCATCCAGGCCCGGACCCGCGGCACCGGGCCGTGGGGCACCTACCTGCTCCGGGACATCCAGGTCACCGGGAACACCATCGAGATGACCGGCGGCAGTCAGGCCACCGGCATGGTGAAGAACTCCGGCGCCGAGGTGCCGGCCGGGGAGGTCGTGTTCAGCGGCAACAAGTACGTGCTGGACGCGCTCGGCGCGCGGCGGTTCGCCCGCTTCGGCACAAAGCTGACCGCGGCCGGCTGGCAGCAGGCCGGACTCGACGCCCTCGGCAAGTTTCTCGCGAACTGAGCACAACCGATTGCCGGATGCAACAGAAAACGCTGCCGAAAGTGTTGCATGAGCTACCTGACGTAGTAATCTGCTGTGCGAAGCCGCGCCATGGGGGGTGCGCTCAGGACCCCACCTGTGCCCCCGGAGGCTCCGCAGATGAGAGCAATCACCGCCACTGTCGCGATCGTTGCAGCAGGCACCTTCACGGCGGCCGCCACGACCCTGCCCGCGACCGGCTCCCCCGTCCTGGACGACCACCCGGGCCTGATCGCCGAGCTCTTCCCGGACGACGCGCCGCCCACCCCCACGCCGCCCGCCGTTCCCACGGGTGACCTGCAGGCCGGCCCCGCCTACGCGCCGGCCTGCAGGTCACC
>NZ_SMKR01000264.1 GCF_004348725.1 Kribbella turkmenica | reverse complement strand
CCCGACGGCGTACACGTACTGCCCGAACGTGGTCCGCTGCAGCAGGACGACGGCCAGCAGCGCCAAGCCGATCGTGATGAACACCGGCACCGTCAGCCCACCCCACGACGCCTGGCCGAGGGCGGCGAACGCCTTGTCCTCGACCAGGTATGTCGTCGCCCCCTCCCCGGACACGGCGAGCATGAGGCCGCGCATCCCGAGCAGTCCGGCCAGCGTCACGATGAACGGCGCCATCCGCGCCCGCGCGATCACCAGGCCCTGCAGCAACCCGATGGTTCCGCAGACCGCCAGCGGCAGCGCCAGTGCGACGAGGACGCCGTACCGGGAGCCGTACGCCGCCAGCACGCCGCCGAGCACGAACGACGAACCCACCGACAGGTCGATTCCGCCACTGATGATGACGAGCGTCATGCCGATCGCGATGATGGCGAGGAACGACGACGAGACGACGATGTTCGCCACGTTCTGCGGGGTCAGGAAGGAGTCGAACGTCAGCGCGCCGACCAGCACGGTCACCGTCAGGACGATGAGCGCGCCGTGGTTCTGCAACTGCCGGCCGAGCTGTTCACGGCGGATCGGACCGACCGCCTTCCGCGGCTCGGCGACCACCTGCTCGCTGGTGCTCACGGGTGCCTCCCTCGGGCTGCGTACACGGCGGCCAGGATGATGACCGCCTGCACCATCTGGGTCCATGACTGCGGCAGGTTGTGCTTGATCAAGGTTGCTGAGAGCAACTGCATCAGCAGGGCACCCATCACCGTGCCCAGCACCCGGACCTGACCGCCGGACAACGGCGTTCCGCCGACCACCACCGCGGTGATCGCGGACAGCTCCATCAGCAGGCCGAGCGACGTCGGGTCACTCGCCTGCAGGCGGGACGTGGCCAGGATCCCCGCGACCGCGGCGAGTGTGCCCGAGACCGCGTACACGCTCACCAGGATCCGTTTGACCGGGAGTCCGGACAGCTCGCTCGCGGCCCGGTTGCTGCCGACGGCCACGAGTTGCCGGCCGAAGACCGTCCGTCGCACGACGAACGCGACCACCGCGGTCAGCGCGGCGGCGATCGCGACCACCAGCGGCAGGCCGGCGACCGACGTGCTGCCCAGCCAGATCAGCGTCGGGTTGCGGAACTCCCTGAGCTGCGGGACCAGCACGTTCGCGACACCGCGGATTCCGACGAGCAGCGCGAGGGTCGCCACGATCGGCTGCACGCCGACGTACGCGACCAACGCGCCGCCACCGGTGCCGACCAGGGCGCCGGCGAGCAGTGCGACCACGATCGCCGGGCCGGCGCCGTACCCGAGGTAGAGCACGACGACCGCGGACGACAGTGCCATCACCGAGCCGACCGACAGATCCACACCCTCGGTGCCGATGACGAGTGCCATCCCGAGTGAGGTGATCACGATCGGAGCCACCTGGATGAGCTGGGTGCGGAAGTTCGCCGGCTCCAGGAAGTGCGGGGTGAACAGCACGTTGAACAGCAGGAGCACGAGTACGGCGAGATAGACGCCGTACTGCTGCAGCCAGGACAGCAGCCGCGCCTTGTCGATCACCGGCACCGCCGTCAGTTCAGTCATCGCCACCTCCGGCAGCGATCGCGGTGATGATCGCCGACTCGGTCACCTGTCCCCCGGCGAGCTCCCCGACGACGGCGCCGTCGCGGAGGACCACCACCCGGTCGGCGCCTTCGACCAGTTCCTCCAGGTCGGACGAGATCAGCAGCACGCCGAGCCCCTCGGCGGCGAGTTCCTCGATCAGCGCCTGCACCTCGGCCTTCGCGCCGACGTCGATCCCGCGGGTCGGCTCGTCCAGCAGCAGCACCTTCGGACCGGTCGCGAGCCAGCGCGCGAGCAGGACCTTCTGCTGGTTGCCACCGGACAGTTCGGAGACCTTCTGGTGCGGCGAGGTCACCTTGATCCGCAGCCGGCGGACGAAGGTGTCCACGATCCGATCGATCTTCGCCTCGGACACCACGCCCGCAGAGGACAGCCGCGGCAGCGCCGCCAGCGCGATGTTGTCGCGGACCGACAGTGCCGGCACGATCCCCTCCGCCTTGCGGTCCTCGGGCAGCAGGCTCACGCCCGCGCGGATCCGGGCCGCCGGAGTCGCCCGGCCGGCCTGCCGGCCCGCGACCAGCACCGTGCCGGCGTCGACCGGGAACGCCCCCGCGATCGCCTTGGCCGTCTCACTGCGACCGGCGCCGAGGAGACCGCCGAGGCCGACGACCTCCCCGGGCCGGACCGTCACCGAGACGTCGTTGAGCAGGTTCCGCCGGGACAGCCCCTTGGCCTCCACCAACGGGCCGCCGCGCACCTCGTGATCGCCCGAGAACGTCGTCGTACCGCGCTCCCGGACCTCCGCCACGTCCCGGCCGAGCATGACCGCGATCAGCTTCAGCCGGTCCAGCTCGGCCAGCGGTCCGGTATGGGCGAGCCTGCCGTCCCGCAGGACCGTCACCCGGTCGCAGATCCGGTAGAGCTCCTCCATTCGGTGACTCACGTAGACGACGGCCATGCCCTGCCCGCGCAGGCGGTCGATGACGCCGAACAGGGTGTCGACCTCACGCGGCTCGAGGGCCGACGTCGGCTCGTCCATGATGACTACCCGGGCCTCGGTCGACACCGCGCGGGCCAGCGCGACCATCTGCTGTGCGCCCATCCCGAGCGACCGCAGCGGCCGGCGTACGTCGACCCGGATGCCGTACTGCGACAGCGTCCGGGTCGCGGCGTCGTACAGGCCGGCCAGGTCGATGACGCCGAGCCGTGTGCGCGGCTCCCGGCCGAGCAGCAGGTTGTGCGCGACGCTGCGCTGCGGAACCAGGTTCACCTCCTGGTAGATCGTGGAGATGCCGGCCCGCTGCGCCTGCAGCGGGGTCGCGAACGCGACCTGCTTCCGCCCGAGCCGCAGCTCGCCGCGATCGGGCTGGTACACGCCGGTCAGCACCTTGATCAACGTCGACTTGCCGGCGCCGTTCTCGCCGACCAGCGCGTGCACCTCACCGGGTCCCAGCCGGAAGGACACGTCGTCGAGCGCGAGGACCCCGGGGAACGCCTTGCGGATCCCCCGGGCCTCGAGCAGGGGCGGAGCCGCCGCCATCAGTACGCTTGCCCCAGGCTCGACTGCGCGTTCTCCTTGGTGTACTCGCGGTCGCTGATCACCACGTTCGCCGGGATCTCCTGGCCACCGGCGAACTTCCGCGCGGTCTCGAACGCCAGCGGACCGAACCGCGGGTTCGACTCGACCACCGCGTGCAGCCAGCCGTCGACGATCGCCTGCACCGCGGCCCGGGTGCCGTCGATCGACACCATCTTCACGTCACCCGGCGACTTCCCGGCACCCTTGAGCGCGGTCACCGCACCGAGCGCCATCTCGTCGTTCTCGGCGTAGATGCCGTTGGTTCCCGGCCGGGACTGGATCAGCTGCTCGGTGACCTGCTGGCCCTTCTCCCGGGTGAACTCGCCGGTCTGCTCGAAGGTGATCCTGATTCCCGGCGCCTTCTCCGCGACCCGGTCCTTGAACCCCTTGGTCCGGTCCGTGGTCACGTTGTTGCCAGGCGCACCGAGCAGGATGGCCACCTCGCCCTTGCCGCCGAGCGCCGCGATCATCTGGTCGGCGGCCCGTCTGCCCTGCTCGTAGAAGTCCGAACCGATGAAGGTGAGGAAGTCGGTGCACGGCTCGGCGTTGATCTTGCGGTCGATGGTGACGATCGGGATCTTCTTCTGCTTCGCCTGCGCGAGCACCGGCTCCCAGCCGTCGGAGTTGAGCGGCGCGATCACCAGCAGCTTCGCGCCCTGCGCGATGAGCTGCTGGACGTCGGAGATCTGCTTGGAGAACTGCGACTGCGCGTTCGTCACCCGCAGGTTGCCGACGCCGAGCTTGCGCGCCTCGTCCTTGATCGACTTGGTCTCGGCGATCCGGAACGGGTTGGCCTCCTTCTCCGACTGGGAGAAGCCGACCATGTCCTTGGTCAGGTCGAACGGCTGCCCACCGAACTTCTCCAGCGTGCACGCCGGGCCGGCGGCCGACGGCGTGGACGCGACCTGCCGGCCGTCACCGGCGGCCGGCTCCGGCCCGGAGGCGGTGCTCTCACCCTTCGCGCACCCGGCGGCGGCGAGGACGGCGGCCAGGCTGAGGACAGCCAACGTACGGAAACTGGTCATGCGAATCGATGCCTTTCACTGGTTCCGAGAGAGCGCGGGCCCCGGGGGCGGCCGAGGCCCGCGCGACGGCTACTGCCCGGAGGCGTGCAGAGCGGCGACCTCGGTCGCGGACAGGGCCCGGTCGTACACGTGCACCTGGTCGACCGCGCCGCGCCAGAAGTCGACCGGGTTGCCGTCGAACTTCGCCCGGCCGATCAGGGTGTTCCCGCTGGAGCGATCACCGAGGCAGGACGTCGCCGTACCGGCTCGCTGACCGTCGACGTACAGCGTCAACGTTCCGGCGGCCGCGTCCCGTACGCCGACCAGGTGGTACCAGCGGCCGGTCTCCGGTGCCGTCGGGGCGAGCGCCCGGACGCCGGCGAAGCTGAACGCGAACCGGTTGTCGGCCCCGGAGTACTGCAGGAAGAACGCGCTGGTCCGGTCGCCGTCCTGGCTGACCGCGGTGGCGAATCCACCGAGGCTGTCCAGCTTCACCCAGGCGGCCGCGGTGTAGTTGCCGGTGGTGTCCAGTACGGCGGCGCCGGTGTCGACGTACTGATCGGATCCGTCGAACTGCAAGGCCGCGCCGGTCCGCCCCGTGGTCCAGGTCGGACCGTTCACCAGCGTGCCGTCGTGGTCGCCGGCCTCGTCGGTGGTCGTCGTACCGCTGCCCTCGTCGAGCGGCCAGTAGCCGACGCCGGTGAGTCCCGGCGTGCCCGGCGGCAGTGGTGGCGCGTCCGCACCGGTGCCGTCGACGGACCTGATGATGCGCTGGTTGATCTCCCGGACCTGGGCGAAGTCCATCTTCTCGACCGCACGGTCATAGGTGTAGAAGCCGTTCACCTCGTGCTCGACGTCGGTGACCTGGGTGTAGACCGCGCCGGAGAGCGCACACCGGTTGGCGACCGTGAGCAGGTCGGTCTGGTTCTCGACGTACCGCCGGGTGAGCGTGGTCTTGTCCGGCGTCATCTCGTACGCGTGCCCCTCGCCGAACCACATGTGGTCCTCGACCTCGAGCCCGAAACCGCCGTGCTCACCGTCGACCGCGACCCGGTCGGCCGTCGGCACCGGTGACGCCGGACCGACGTACTGGTGGAAGTCGATCATGTCGCCGCGACCGGAGTCGCCCTTGGAGGCGCAGCAGTTCACGCCGCTGTGGGCGTTCACGAGCCGGCTCGGGTCCTGTGCCTTCACTTCGTCGGCGATCCGGCCGGTGGCCGTGCGGTCCCACTCGCCCCAGCCTTCGTTGAACGGCACCCAGACCGTGATCGAGGTCCAACTGTCGTGCTCGGCGACCATTTCGTGCAACTGGCGCTCGAACTCCTGCTGGGCGTCCACCGGCGGGATGCCGCCGGTCCGCATCGACGGCATGTCCTGCCAGACCATCAGTCCGAGCCGGTCGGCCCAGTAGTACCAGCGGTCGGGCTCCACCTTGATGTGCTTGCGGATCGTGTTGAAACCCAGCCGCTTGTGCTCGGCGATGTCGAACCGCAGCGCCTCGTCCGTCGGCGCGGTCGAGATGCCGTCCGGCCAGTAGCCCTGGTCGAGGGTCGACAGGTTGAACAGGATCTTCCCGTTCAGCGTCAGGTAGAGCTTGCCGTCGGCCCCTTTCGTCTTGCCGACCTCCCGCATTCCGAAGTACGAGGAGACGCTGTCGACCGGCCGGCGTCCGTCGAGCAGCCGGACCTTGAGGTCGTACAGGTACGGCGAGTCCGGTGACCACAGCTTCGCGTTCGGCACGGGCAGCCGCAGCGCGGCTCCGGACGGGCCGGTGACCCGGCCGACCGGACGACTACCGGCGTACGCCGTCGCTTCCACGACCAGCCCTGCAGGCGCGACGGCGGTGACGGCCAGCGTGCCGGTGTCGACGTCGGGCGTGAGCTTCAGGCGTTCGATGTGCCGCGCCTGCACGGGTTCGAGCCAGACGGTCTGCCAGATGCCGGACGACGAGGTGTAGAAGATCCCGCGGTCCGGCACGTTGCGTTGCTTGCCGACCGGCTGCCAGGTGGCGTCCGTCCGGTCGGTCACCCCGACCACGATCTCCTGGGTCTTCCCGGACCGGAGCGCGTCGGTGATGTCGAAGCTGAAGGCGTCGTACCCGCCGCGGTGGGTGCCGACCTTGGCTCCGTTGACCCAGACGGTGGCGTCGTAGTCGACGGCGCCGAAGTTCAGCCGGAGCCGCTGGCCGGACGTCTCCCAGCTCGGCGGGACGGTGAAGGTCCGCCGGTACCACATGTGGTCCTCGCGGCGCTGGATGCCGGACAGCGCCGACTCGATCGGGTACGGAACGAGGACGCGTTCGGCGAGCGACCGGCCGATGGGCGGTGCCTCGCCGGCGGTGGCCCCCGCGAACTCCCAGACACCGTTGAGGTTCTGCCAACGGTTGCGGACCAGCTGCGGGCGCGGGTAGTCGGGCAGGGCG
>NZ_SMKR01000263.1 GCF_004348725.1 Kribbella turkmenica | reverse complement strand
GGTGGGTAGGGTGAATCGTCATGACCACCGGGCGGACTGGCCGGCGCGTGGACGCGCGTGGGCTCGGTGCTGCGCGGAAGCGCCGGGGTGGGCGGCACAGCCGGAAGAAGTCGTACAAGGCGCAGTGGTTCTCGGTGACCGCGTTGGCGGTGCTGGGGACGGTGATGGTGGCGCATCCGGACGCGGTGGATCGGCGGAGCCTGGCGTCCGAGGTGGTCGCGGGGATGGCCGCGCCGGCCACCGAGGCGCCGTACGCCGCGCCGGCACCGACGCCCGTGATCGCGCCGACGCAGAAGTTCACCACCCCGTTGCGGCCCGCGCCGACGTTGACGCGCCCGCCGAAGGAGGCGAAGCCGAACTACTCGGTGTCGAGTGGCAAGCTCGCGGTGGTGCCGGGGTCGGACAAGGCGACCGGCGTGCGCGACAAGCTGACGTACCGGGTCGAGATCGAGCAGGGGCTGTCAGTGAACGGGCCCGCGGTCGCGGCGATCATCCACACGACGCTGACCGACAGCCGCGGCTGGCAGGCGATCCACCCGGTGAACTTCGAGCGGACCGACAATGTCGACGCCGACCTGCGGATCATCCTGGCCACGCCGACCCTGACCGACAAGCTGTGCCTGCCGCTCGACACCGGCGGTGAGGTGTCCTGCCGGGTCGAGGACCGGGTCGTGCTGAACGCGAAGCGCTGGATGTACGCCGTCCCGGCGTACTCGGGGAACATCGCGCTCTACCGCAGCTACCTGGTCAACCACGAGGTCGGGCACGCGCTCGGCCACGGGCACTCCACCTGCTCCAAGGCGAAGACTCCCGCGCCGGTGATGATGCAGCAGACGAAGGGTCTCGGCGGCTGCCTGCCGAACGCCTGGCCGACGGTCAAGGCGACCTGAGCGCAGCACCCGTTCGTGAGAAGCTGAGTCCGAGGGGAGGGAGCAGCGATGTCCTCACAGGATTTCCCGACGTACGGACGGGGCGAACAGCCCGAGCAGGGTGAGCAGGAAGAGCACCACTACTA
Source organism: Kribbella turkmenica (assembly GCF_004348725.1). Taxonomy (GTDB): domain Bacteria; phylum Actinomycetota; class Actinomycetes; order Propionibacteriales; family Kribbellaceae; genus Kribbella; species Kribbella turkmenica. The sequence continues at coordinate 5,633 of NZ_SMKR01000263.1, read as the reverse complement.
CGCTCCGCCTTCCCCGTACGGCGGCAGCACGTACGGCGCCCCGCCGCACCCGCAGGCCGGGCCGGGCCCGTACGCCCAGCCCCAGCCCTACGGCACGCCCCCGCAGGCACCGCAGGGCCAACCCGGTGCCTACACCCAGCCGCCGAACTACCGCCCCGGCAACCCGTACGGCCCAGCTGCCCATCCGCAGCAGCACGAGCTCCCGCAGTACGGCCGCGAGCTGCCGGTCGCGCCTCGCGATCCGCGCGCGGCCCGGGTCATTCTGCTCGCAACGATCATCGCCGCGGTCTACGGCCTGCTCGTGCTCTCGGTCCAGCGGGTCGCGCTCCGCGAAATCTCGCAAGCCCCCGGCTCACCGCTCAACCATCCGCTCCGTACCGACGTCATCGACACCATCGGCCAGTTGCTGCTGCTCCTGGTCGGAGCGGCCGCGATCGCGATGTGGGCGCGCGACATCCTCGCCCGGCGCAAGGTCGGCCGGGAGCTGGACCCGGTCGAGCTGGGCGGCCTGCTCCTGGTCGGGGTGGGACTGATTCCGATCCTGATCTGGGCGGTGATGGTGCTGTCGACCGGCATGGGCGCGATCGACGACTCGCTCGACCGGCTGCCGACGGCGTACGGCTGGGGCGGCATCGGCCTGCTGATCCTCGCGGTCGGATTCCTCCTCGGCTACCGCGAGCTGAAGCCGCCGGCCGGCAACCCGGTCGTCCAGGGCCCGCCGGCCCGGGCGCCCTGGGAGTGAGCATCCCGGTCGTCCTGGTCCCTGGACTCGGCCTCGGGCCCAAGTCGTACGCACCCACGGTCGAGCACCTGACCACGCCGTACGACATCGTCACCCTGCCCGGGTACGGCGAACCGGCCGGGCCCGGCGACGACCTGCGTCCACAAGCCCTGGGTACGGCGGTCGCCGACAGGATCCGGGAACGATCGGTCCTGGTCGGCCACTCGGCCGGCGCCCAGATCATCGTGGAGACGGCGGTCGCCCATCCCGAGCTCGTTCACTCGCTGGTTCTGATCGGGCCGACCGGAGACGTGGGCTCGGTGAGCTGGCTGGACCTCGCGGCCCGCTGGTTCAGCTCGGCCGTCCCGGAGTCGCCGCGGCTGATCCCGGCTCTGGTCCCGCAGTACGCCCACACGACGTTCCGCTCGATCGCCCGGGCGGGTGAAGCGGCCAGGCGCCACGACCTGGTCGGAGTCATCACCCGGGTGCAGGCACCGATGGTGATCGTGCGCTGCCGGCACGATCACCTGTGCCCGGCCGAGTGGATGGAGCGGCTCGCCGCGCTCACCGGCGCCGAGGCCCGGACCCTGCTGACCGGCTCCCACATGCCGGTGCTGACCAACGGTCCGGAGCTCGCCGCGCTCATCCAGCGGGCAGCGGCCGCACCCGGTCCGGCCTGACGCGCTATCGTTGACGCGGTAACAACACCTGCGGGAGCTCGCACCAAGCGCGGGCTGAGAGGGCGACGCCGGGTCGCCGACCGCCTGAACCTGACCGGGTAATGCCGGCGTAGGGAGCGGGTCGATCATGACCAGTACTGCTGTTCGTCCCACCAGCACGACCGAGGCACCGCTCGTCCTCACCACGGACGCACCGCGCACCCTCGGCTTCTTCGACCAGTTCACCCTTTGGGGGAACCTGGGGATCTCCCTGTTCGGCCCGGTGACCGGTGCGCTCGTCGCGGCGTACACGGGGTCGCTGGCGCAGGGCCTGCTCGCCGTCGTGATCGGCTGCGGGATCGGTGCGCTCGTGCTTGGCGGCGCCGCCGTGTTCGGTTCGCACACCGGGGCGCCGGCGATGGCGAGTCTGCGCGGGCTGTTCGGCCGGCGCGGCTCGATGGCGCCGACCGTGCTGAACATCGCGCAGAACGTCGGCTGGGCGACGATGGAGATCATCGTCATCTCCCAGGCCGCGGTCGCGGTAACGAGCGAGCGCTGGCGCTGGCTGTTCGTCGTCCTGGCCGGGGTGATCGCGACGGTGATGGCGGTCCGGCCGCTCGGCAGTGTGAAACTGCTGCGCAAGTTCATGGTCTGGCTGGTGCTGATCGCGTCCGTGTACCTGTTCGTCCAGGTGCTCAGCAAGCCCGTGCAACCGCTGCCGCAGGACAGCGTCTTCGGCTTCTGGCCGGGCGTCGACCTCGCCGCGGCAGGCGTGGTGTCGTTCGCGCCGCTGGCCGCGGACTACACCCGGCACTCGCGGACGAACAAGGCCGCCTTCGCCGGATCGGCGCTCGGCTACGGGATCGCGGCGGTCATGTACTACACCCTCGGTGTGTTCGCCGTGGCGACACTGGGGACCAACAGCGAGGACGTGATCACCGCCCTCGTCACCCTGCCCGCCGGTGCGATCGCGTTGTTCGTGCTGCTGGTGGACGAGGTCGACGAGGCGTACGCGAACGTCTACTCGACCACGATGGCCGCGCACAACCTGGTCGGCCACATCGACCGGCGCTGGCTCTCGGTCGCGATCGGGGCGGTCGCCACCGGCCTCGCGCTGTTGGTTGACCTGGGCAACTACACGCAGTTCCTCTACCTGATCGGGTCGGTCTTCGTCCCGCTGTTCGCGGTCGCGATCGCCGACTTCTTCGTGGTCAGCAAGATGAACTGGGACGTCTCGGGTACGGCGCGGTTCCGCTGGCAGCCCGCGGTCGCCTGGCTGATCGGGTTCGTCGCTTACCAGGTGGTCAACCCCGGCACGGTGTCCGGCTGGTCGCCGTTCTGGCTCGACCTGCAGCAGTGGATCTTCGGCAACCGGCCCGTTCCCGGCTGGCTCGGGGCGACCTACACGTCGATCGTGGTCTCGATGCTGGCCGCGATCATTCTGGGCCGGATCGGCCGCCGATCGCTGGACAACTGACCCGGAGTAACCGGGATACTTGCGCAATGCTGAACTCCGCACTGCGCAGCCGGGCCGAGTACGCGGAACTCGGGGCCGACGGGCTGGCCGCGCGCACCACGCCCGAGCGGGACGCGGCGATCGTCGAGGCCGTCGAGGAGTTGCTCGAGGGCCGGGAGTCGGTGCTCGACCTGTGCTGCGGGTACGGGCGGATCGCGCTGCCGCTGCGCCGGGCCGGCAAGGTCGTCCACGCCCTCGACATCTCGCCGAACCTGATCGAGGCCGGCCGGGCGAAGGCGGCCGAGGAGGACCTGTCGATCGACTGGGCGATCGGCTCGATGACCGACCTGCCGTACAAGTGGGACGCGTTCGACGCCGTCATCTGCCTGTGGACGGCGTTCCACGAGCTGTTCGCCGAGGACGAGCAGGTGTCAACGATCTGCGAGATCTCCCGGGTGCTGAAGCCGGGCGGGGTGGCGATCGTCGAGGGCCCGGTCTGGGGCCCGGCGACCGCCGCCGAGATCGCCAACGGGATGCGCCAGGGGCCGGAGCACCGGATCGTCACGACCGAGCATTTCGGTGGCAGCAGCGTGCACTTCATCCACGACGAGATCAGCTACGGCCGGCTCTGCGCCGCCGCCGGGATCGAGGACTACAAGATCTACAAACGCGACTGGGGCGGCCGCCGCCGCCTCATCCTGGAGATCCACCAACCCGGCGCTGGCTGACACGTCAGGAATTCATCTCACCGATCCCAGATCCCTTCCGGGCAAGGGAAAGACAAGAAGCAGATCCCCACTCCACACTGGGGATCTGCTCCTTTGTTCTTTCAGTGTAAATCCATTCTCGATGGCGCGGAAAAATCAGCTTTTTGCTTCGAGATTCAGCAGGAAGCGTTTCGCGTCCAGGCCGCCCGCGTAGCCCGTGAGCGCGCCGCTCGAGCCGATCACCCGGTGGCAGGGCAGGACGACGCACACCGGGTTCCCGCCGAGCGCCGTACCGACGGCCCGGGCCGCCTTCGGCTTGTGGAGCTCGCCGGCCAGTTCGCCGTACGTCGTCGTCCGGCCGTAGCTGGTGTACGTCGGCAGGTCGGTGAGCACGAGTCGCTGGAACGGCGTCGCCAGCGCGAGGTCCACCTCCAGGTCGAACTCGTGCCGTCGCCCGGCCAGGTACTCGTCCAGTTGCCGTCGTACGTCGTCCAGCGGCCGGGGCTGGCGGAGTACGCGCGTGGACACGGCCCGGGCGAGGCGGTTGGTCATGGTCTCCTCGTCACCGAAGGAACTGGCCACCACGCGGCCGTTCGCGACCGCGAGCAGCATCGTGCCGATCGGCGTGTCGTGCAGGGTGTAGGCGACGTCGGCGGTCGGGAAGACCGGTGGCTTGAGGTCGGGTGCGGTGAGCCGGGACAGCCGGCTCTCGAGGTCATCCATGGTGTACTCCGAGTTTGGTGCGCAAGGTCGCGAGCGCGTCGCTGACGAGTCGTCGGGACGCGGCCGGCGTGGTGTCCAGGGCGGCGGCCACACCGTGGTGGTCGAGGTCGCCGACGTACTTGAGCGTGATGGCGAACCGCTGACGTTCGGGGAGCTCGTTGACGGCCCGCCAGAGGTCCGGGTCGGGCCAGTCCGCGGCGTCCGGGCCGTCGACCGCGACCGCCGGGGCCTCGTCGAGCGGGCGCTGTGGTCTGCGGGCCCGGTGCAGGTCGGTCGCGCACCGGGCGGTGATGGTCAGGAGCCAGCTGCGGAGGTTTTTCGCCGAGGTCAGCCCGGAGTAGGCGGCGAACGCCTTCTCCCAGGCGCGCTGGGCCACGTCGTCGCCGTCCACCGGCCCGGCCAGAGCGCGCGCCAGTCTCGCCACGTCCCGCCAGTGCGCGTCGACCAGCGCCTGGAAGGGCGGCAGCGAAACCGTCTTGTCCGGAGCCATCACGCAAGTAGAACGCATCGGCCCCGGGAGATGTGAGTCCGGATCCCGAGACTGTGCAGTTACTCAGTAGCCTCAGAGAAGATGGCTGACATGGATGCCGAGTGGTGCTGCCCTCCGGTCTGGCGCCCACCCAGGTCCGCCCGGACCCCACCAGGTGGCGGGGCCGGCGCCCGGGCTGTCAGTTCACCCGGACCACCAGCTTGCCGACGGCCCCGCCGTCCTGCATGACGCGGTGGGCCTCGCCGATCTCGTCCATCGCGAACACGCGCTCGACCCGGACCGGGAGCTTGCCCTCGGCAACCAGATCGACGTACCGCTGGAACGCCTCGACGGGCAGGTCGCTGCTCTCCCCGCCGTACGCCGTCAGCCGGACGCCGTTCGGGAGGTAGCCGATCGGGTAGAAGTCGGGGATCGTCCAGTTGTCGCTGAGCATGCCGGTGAAGCAGACGGTGCCGTGGACCGCCGTCGCCCGGAGGGTGTCCGGCAGGACGTTCGTCCCGACCAGTTCGAGGGCCGCGTCCACGCCCTCGGGAAGGATCTCCCGGACCTGGGCCGCGACGGTGCCGTCATCAACGATCGGATGGTCGACGCCGAGGTCGCGCAACACCTCCGCTCGCTGGGGATCTCGGGTCGTCGAGAACACCGTCAGTCCGTGTTCCTTGGCGATTGCGGCCGCGGCGACACCGACGGACGACGTACCGCCACGAACGAGCAGCGTCTGCCCGGGCCGGATCGCCAGCCCGGTGTGCAGCGACCCGTGCGCCGTCTGCAGCATCTCCGGCAGTGCTCCGAGCGTGGCCCAGTCCAGGTCGGTCCGCACGGGGATGACGGACGACACCGGTACGACGGTGTACTCGGCGTACCCGCCGTCGTACTC
>NZ_SMKR01000262.1 GCF_004348725.1 Kribbella turkmenica | reverse complement strand
GACCACGTCCAGGTAGTTGCTCAGGCCGACGAAGCGGGCGAGCGTGATCCCGTTCCACTCGAACAGCGACAGGTGCACCGCACGAAGCAGCGGGTACAGCAGGAAGGCGCCGTACACGAGCAGCGCCGGCAGGAGGTACAGGTACCCGATCCGGCGCGGCTCTCCGGGCGGTGAACTCACTTGCCGGCGAACTTGCTGTAGTCGGCCTCGAGTTTCTCGAGGAACTGCGCCGGTGTCGCCTTCTTCGCCAGCAGGTCCTGCAGCGCCGCGCCGATGGTGTCGTACATCGTCGGCGTCGCGTAGTCGAGGTACGGCACCAGGCCCTCCTTGCTGACCGCCGTACCGAAGCTGGTGAAGATGTCACCGGCCAGACCGGCCGGGGCCTGCTGCTCCGAGGTGTCGGCGATCGGCAGGTTGCCGGTGCTGGTCAGGACCTTCATCGCGTCCGGGCTGGTGATGAAGTTGATGTACGCCGCGGCCGCGTCCGCGTTCTTCGCCTTGTTGGTGATCGCGAACGGCAGACCGGTGCCGCCGGTGACGACCGGCTTGGCGTCGGCCTGCTCCCCCGGCGGCAGCATGAAGCCGACCTTGTCACCGAGCGCCTTCTGCAGGTCGGCCTGCAGCCAGGTGCCGGCGATCAGGAACACGCCGTTGCCCTTGCCGAAGTCCTGCCAGGCCGGGTCGTACCCCTGTCCGTTGAATCCCTGGTTGAAGTAGCCCTTGTCCACCCAGGAGACCAGCGCCTCGGCGGCCTTCGTGTTCTCCGGGGTCTTCCAGGACGCGCCCGGCCGGCCGAACGCGAGGGTGGTGATCTGGTCGGCCGGCACGTACCGGTCCTGCACCGTGCCGAACACGTGGATCGCCGGCCACTTGTCCAGGTTGCCGAACTGCATCGGCACCTCACCGGCGGCCTTCGCCTTCGCCAGCGCGTCCTCGAACTCGGCCCAGGTCTGCGGCGGCTGGACGCCGAGCTTGGTCAGCTTCTCCTTGTTGTAGTAGATCCCGACCACCTCGCCGACCTGCGGCAGGCCGTAGAGGTTGCCCTCGCCGAAGGTCTTGCCGTCCGCCGAGTAGCGCGAGTACTGCAGCACCGAGCCCGGGTACCGGCTGCCCCAGTCGTAGGCCTTCGCCCACTCGTCCAGCGGCACCAGTTGGCCGGCCTTGACGAACTCGCCCATGTCCGAGCGGCCGTTGTTCGCCTGCACGACGTCGGGTGCGTTGTTCCCCGACAGCGCCAGTCGCAGCGTGGTTTTCAGGTCGTCGAACGAGCGCGAGACCCGGTTGACCTTGATGTTCGGGTACTTCGCCTGGAACTGCTTGACCAGCTCGGCCATCTGGGCCGCCTGGCCGCCGCGGACCTCCTGGTCCCAGACGGTCAGCTGGACGTCGCCGAGGGCGGCCGCGTCGGTCTTCACCGTGCTGGGTGCGCTGGTGCTGCCGCTCGGGCTGTCGGATCCCGGCGTACAGGCTGCTGCCGTGAGCAACAAAGCCGCCGAGGCAGCGATGACTGTCTTCTTCACAAGGGAACTCCTCAGTTCAGCGTGTACGTGTACCCGTGGCCCGTCAGACCGGTCAATACCCGTTCACGGTGCTCCTCACCCCGCAGCTCGAGCTGCAGGGCGACCTCGACCTCGTCCAGGTTCAGCGTCTCGGAGATGCGCTCGTGCAGCACCTCGATGATGTTCGCGTCCAGCGCCGCGAGCTCGGTGAGCAGGGTCGCCAGACCGCCCGGCGTGTCCGGGATCCGCACGCGCAGGGACAGGTACCGGCCGGCCGCGGCCATGCCGTGCCTGATCACCCGCATCAGCAGCAGCGGGTCGATGTTGCCGCCGGACAGCACCACCACGACCGGCGGCCTGAACCGGCCCGGCTCGTCCAGTACGGCGGCCACCGCGGCGGCGCCGGCCGGCTCGACCACGAGCTTCGCCCGCTCCAGGATCAGCAAGAGGGCCTTGGACAACGAATCCTCGCCGACGGTGCGCATCTCGCCGACGTACTGCTGGACCGCCGCGAACGGCACCTCGCCGGGCAACCCGACCGCGATCCCGTCCGCCATCGTCGACATGTCGTCCAGCTGGACCGGCTCACCGGCCGCGAGCGAGGCCGGGTACGCCGCCGCGCCGGCCGCCTGCACGCCGACGACCTCGATCGGGATCCCGTCGCGCTGCATCGCGGCCGCGATGCCGGCGACCAGGCCCCCGCCTCCGGTCGGTACGACCACCGTCCGCACCTGCGGGCACTGCTCGACGATCTCCAGCCCGGTGGTCGCCTGGCCGGCGACGATGTCCGGGTGGTCGAAGGGGTGGATCAGCACCGCACCGGTCTCGGCCTCGAACGCCCGGGCGGCCCGCAGGCAGTCGTCGATCGACGTGCCGGCGAACCGGATCTCGGCGCCGTACGCGCGGGTCGCCTTCTCCTTGGGGATGGGTGCGCCGTGCGGCATGAACACGGTCGCCTTGATCCCGAGGAGTTGCGCCGCCAGCGCCACGCCCTGTGCGTGGTTGCCCGCGCTCGCCGCGACCACACCTCGGTTGCGCTCGGCCTTCGACAGCCGGGCCATCCGGACGTACGCACCGCGCAGCTTGAACGAGCCGGTCCGCTGCAGGTTCTCGCATTTGAGGAACACGTCGCCGCCGACGAGCTCGCTCAGCCAGCGTGAGTACTCCAGCGGAGTCGGCGCCACGACGTCGTGCAGCAGGTCCGCCGCGCGGGCGATGTCCTTGGCATCGATCACGCCCTCACATTACGGCGCGGCGGCGCTACCCGCTGATCATTTGGTGAGGACCGACAGTTGGTTGCGCATCACCCGGCGGACCGGCGGATCCAGGTGGCGGTCCCAGTCCGGATGGCGCTCGCCGCGGAGCAGGGCGTAGTACGCGAGCGCCTCCGACAGCGCGGCCTCGCGCAGGTAGCCCCGAGCCAGCGGCTGCTTGCCCCGGCCGTTCGGCCGCGGCCGCCGCTCGTACGCCGCGTTCGCGGTGAAGATCCCGAGTCCGTAGAACACGGTGAGCAGATCGGTCAGCGGCTCGTGGTCGGGCCGGTGCGCGAACGAGATCCGGCCGCCGCCGAGCAGCAGTTCGTGCCCGGCCTCGTGCGCGAAGATCGCCACCAGCGCGACCGGGTCGGCGGCCAGCGCCGGTGCGAGCTGGATCTCGTTGCCGGCCACCCCGCGGATCCACCGGCCGGACTGCTCCCTCACCACCCCGCGGAACGCCGGACGTCGTACGCCGTCCGCGGCGAGCCCGAAGCTGAGCGCGCACTGCCCCGACGGCAGGTCCATCCGCTCCGCGACCCGGGCACACAACTCCTCGGCAGCGGCGAGACCACCGTCGTACCCGGCCGGAACCAGGTCGTCGGGCAGCACGATCGACCGCATCAGCACGTCCCGCCCGAACTCGCCGGCCAGCCAGTCCATCGACGACCGGATCCACCGCCGCCGGCCACCCGGCAACCGCTCCCGTGGCGCCTTCAGCTCAGCCCGCCGGCGCAGCACTCCTATCGGATTCTTCACCCGCCGCATCATTCCTGTGCGACGACGCCGTGAACCCTCCGGTTCCGGAGCTTCACTTTCGGTGACTACTTGAGCAGGAGCCTGCCGAGGCGGCGGGAGGCGACGTACATGCCGAGGGTGCCCATGGCGCCGAGGTAGAAGGCGTTGACCAGGAGGGTCCAGCCGACCGCGCCGGTGGTGAACGCGCGCTCGAGGACGACGCCCTGGTAGAGCGGGGTGATCTCGACCAGCCACCGGATCGCGCCCGGGTAGGTCTCGACCGGGTAGAAGGTGGCCGAGAACAGGAACATCGGGATGATCGCCAGCTGCACGAACTCGAAGTCCTGCCAGCTGCGCATGAACGTCGTCAGCGCCATCCCGGCCCCGGCGAACGCGAAGCCGATCAGCACCGAGGCCGGCAGCGCGAGCACCGCCCACCACGACGACACCAGCCCCATGCCCAGCATCACCAGGATGAACATCGCCGAGTAGCAGGCCCCGCGCAGCAGCGCCCAGGTCACCTCGCCGGTCGCGACGTCCCACGGCCGCAGCGGGGTCGCCAGCATCGAGTCGTACAGCTTGGCGTACTTCATCCGGAAGAAGATGTTGTACGTCGAGTCGAAGACCGCGCCGTTCATCGCCGAACTGGCCAGCATCGCCGGCGCGACGAAGGCGGCGTACCCGATCGTGGTGCCGTCGGACAGGGTGAAGTCGCCGACCAGCTGGGCGACGCCGACACCGATCGACAGCAGGTAGAAGACCGGCTCGAAGAAGCCGGACAGGAACACGACCCAGGACCGGCGGTACATCACGAAGTTGCGCTCGACGATGTGGCGCCCGCCACCGAGCCGGAGCGGGACCGGGACGACCCGGGTGGTCAAGGTCGCCATCAGCCGATCAACTTCCTGGTGAAGCCGCGGACCGCGAGCCACGTGCCGATCCCGAACCAGGACAGCAGGTACCCGAGGTTGAGCACCGTCATCCACGGCTCGACCGTGCCGAGGCTGAGGTCCCGGGACAGCTCGACGCCGTGCCACAGCGGGCTGACGTAGGCGAGCCACTCGATCCAGTCCGGCAACTGCGACACCGGGAAGAACGCACCCGAGAACAGGAACGCCGGGACCACGCCGAACCGGAAGATCATCGCGAAGCCCGCGTCGTTGTCCAGCTTCGTCGCGTACGCCGCCACGGGCGCGGCGGCGGCCATCCCGACCAGGAGGGCGACCGGCAATCCCAACAGGCCCAACGGTGACTCCAGACCACCGAACGCGGCGATCACCAGCAGGAACACCAGGCAGGTGCTCGTCACCCGGAACGCGATGAACGCGAACTGCCCGTAGACGACATCCGCCGGCCGCAACGGCGTCGCGATCATCGAGTAGTAGAACTTCTGCCACTTCAATCCGCTCATCACCGGGTACGTCGCCTCGCCGACGGCGATCTGCAGTCCGGTCGAGGCGAGCAGCCCGGGCGCGATGTACTGCAGGTAGTTCACGCCACCCAGGGCGCCGGTCCCGTTGCTGTCGACGAAGGAGCCGAGCCCGATCCCCATCGCGGCCAGGTACAGCAGGGGCAGCAGGAAGCTGCTGACCAGCGTGCCCTTCCAGGTGCGTTTGTAGACGGTCAGCCAGTAGTCGAACTGGCGACGCCCGTTCTCCAGTGCGAGCGCCATCAGTCCACCAGCGTCCGGCCGGTGAGCCGCAGGAACACGTCCTCCAGCGTCGAGCGCCGGACCAGCACCGCGGCCGGCTGCAGACCGCGCTCGTGGACCGCGGCGACCGCGTGCTCGCCGTCGTCGGTGTAGAGCAGCAGCCGGTCCGGCAGCACCTCGATCCGCTGGGCCAGGTCCTCGACCTTCCCGGCGAGGGCGTCGTGGTCGGCCAGCATCACGTCCGGACCGAACCGCAGCTCGGTGACCTCACGGGTCGAGTAGTCGCGGATCAGCTGGGCCGGCGACCCTTCGGCGGCGATCAGCCCGCCGTCCATCACCACCAGCCGGTCGCAGAGCTGCTCGGCCTCGTCCATGTAGTGGGTGGTGATGATCAGCGTCACGCCGGCCTGCTTCAGCCGGAACAGCTTGTCCCACAACAGGTGCCGCGCCTGTGGGTCGAGACCGGTCGTCGGCTCGTCGAGCAGGAGCAGGTCGGGTTTGCTGACCAGCGACCGGGCGATCGTCAGCCGCCGCTTCATCCCGCCGGACAGCTCGTCGACCTTGACCTTGGCCTTCTCGGTGAGCGCGACGAACTCGAGCAGCTCGTCGGCCCGCAACCGGCACTCGGCCCGGCTGAGCCCGAAGTACCGCCCGTAGATGGTCAGGTTCTCCCGGACGGTCAGCTCGGTGTCGAGGGTGTCGTCCTGCGGGCACACCCCCAGCCGGGCGCGAATCGACGGGCCCTCGGTCGCCGGGTCCATGCCAAGGATCCGCAGCGTCCCGCCGCTGGCCGGCGAGACCGCGCCGATCATCCGCATCGTCGACGACTTGCCCGCGCCGTTCGGCCCGAGGAACCCGAACGCCTCCCCACGCCACACGTCCAGGTCGATTCCCCGGACCGCCTCGAAGTCGCCGTACGACTTCCGCAGCCCGCGGACATGGACCAGGGACTCCCGCTGCTCACTCACAGCCCGACCCTAGACGCACCCGCTGACACTTTCTTGTCGTTTTGCGACCGGATCAGCCGCGGCCGACGTACGGCATCCCGGCCGCCATCACCGTGAGCGCGGGCACGGCGACCGACGTCGGCAGCTGCGCGATCCTGACGACGAAGTCGGCGACGATCTTCGGATCGAACGTCGGTTCCACGGCGATCGACCCGTCCGGCTGCAGCACGCCCTGCTCCATCCGCTCGGTCATCGCGGTGGCTGCGTTCCCGATGTCGATCTGGCACGCGGTGATCCCGTGCGCCCGGCCCTCCAGCTCGAGTCCCTTGGTGAGACCGCTGATCGCGTGCTTGCTGGCGGTGTAGGCGATCCCCTGCGGCCGCGGCACGTGCGCCGAGATCGACCCGTTGTTGATGATCCGCCCGCCCTTCGGATCCTGCGTCAACATCAGCGCGAACGCGGCCTGCGCACATAGGAACGACCCGGTCAGGTTGGTGTCGACCACCCGCCGCCAGTCGTCCTCCGACACGTCCGGTACGGCGGCCGCGGGCGCCCCCGTGCCCGCGTTGTTGACCAGGACGTCGATCCGCTCGAGCCCACCGAAGAACGTCCGTACCGCCTCCCCGTCGGCGACGTCCAGCACCGCGGTCCTGACTCGTCCCTCAGCGGACAGTGCGGCGG
>NZ_SMKR01000261.1 GCF_004348725.1 Kribbella turkmenica | reverse complement strand
CCCAGCGGCGCAGCGTCTCGGCCGTCATCCCCAACCGGGCCGACACCGCCTTGATCGCCGCCCACTCAGAGTCGTAATCGTCAACATGATCGATGACCAGCCGGACCGCCTTGGCACGGGTCTGCTCATCGTACTTGCCCGGCAGGAATGCAACCTTCCCAACGAAGGAGGTGCGCATCAAACCCGGGGTGGTTCAGCCTGCGACTGATGCCGGGCCGGCTTGCCGTTCTTGTCGGTCTTGACGACCTTGGTGGAGATGCTCTGCCCCAGGCCCCGATGGAAGTGGTGGTCTCGACATGTCAAGCCTCCAACCGGTGTGATGGTCGGCAGCTCAACGCCTGGTGGCACCCATGGTCCGGAAGGTCGGCGCTGGTGCGAAACGATGTGATGTGACGCACAGTGACGATCAGGTGGAGGCTCAGGAGGCTAGCCGAGGGCTCGCCTCTGAGGTCCAGGGGCGGGCTTGCCTGAGGTACTACAGAGGCAAAGAGGTGACCTGGGGGCATGAAGAAACCCAGGGCACTCACGTGACCTGGGCTGGGCTTTTGTGCGCCGCCAGGGACTCGAACCCCGAACCCGCTGATTAAGAGTCAGCTGCTCTGCCAATTGAGCTAGCGGCGCTTGGTGCTGCCTTCGAACGATGAGGATCGTAGCAGGGGTGGCTGGGAGATGCGAAATCGGTTGGGTCAGGGGTGGCGGGTGAGGACGGACATGGCGGCGTTGTGGCCGCCGAGGCCGGAGACGGCGCCGCCGCGGCGGGCGCCGGAGCCGCAGATCAGCAGGTTGGCGACGTCGGTCTCGGTGCCCCAGCGGCCGACGTCGGCGTCGTCGGTGGCCCAAGGCCACTGCAGGTCGCCGTGGAAGATGTGGCCGCCGGGCATGCCGACGGATTCCTCGATGTCGTACGGCGTCTTGGACTCGACGCAGAGGTTGCCGTCGGCGTCCCGGGCGATGCAGTCCTCGAGCGGTTCGGCGAGGTACGACTGCAGGCCGGCGAGCACCCGGCGGGTCGCCTCGGCCCGGGCCGCATCGTTGTCGAAGGCAAACAACCGGGCGGGGAAGTGGACGCCGAAGACGGTGAGGGTGTGGTGGCCGGAGGCAACCAGCGAGCGGGAGAGGATGGACGGGTCGGTCAGCGAGTGGCAGTACACCTCGGACGGCGGGACAGCCGGCAAGTCACCGCCCAGCGCCGCCTGGTAGGCGGATTCCAGCTGGCTGTAGTCCTCGTCGACGTGAAAGGTTCCGGCGAACGCGCGGGCCGGGTCGTCGCCCGACTTCAGCGCGGGGAGCCGCGACAGCAGCAGGTTGATCTTGAGCTGCGATCCCTCCGGCTTTTCGCCCGCCGGCCGGCCGCGGAGCGCATCCAGCGTGGTCGGAGCGACGTTCGCGAGCACGTAGGAGCTCTCGACAGTCCGCTCGCCGTCGCCTCCGAACCAGGTCACGGACGCGCCCACGCCGTCCGCCTCGACGGAGGTCACCGCCGCGTTGGTGACCAGCGAGGCGCCGGCGCGCCGGGCGGCTGCGGCCAGTGCGTCCGTCACCGCGCCCATGCCGCCGACCGGCACCCGCCACTCGCCGGTGCCGTTGCCGATCAGGTGGTAGAGGAAGCACCGGTTCTGGATCAGCGACTCGTCGTGCAGTCCGGCGAAGGTGCCGATGACGGCGTCCGTTGCGACCACCCCACGGACGGTGTCGTCGGTGAACCGCCGTTCGACGGTTTCGCCGAGCGGCCGTTCGATGAGTTCCTCCCACAGGTCGGCGTCGACACGTGCGCGCAGGTCGGCGGCGGACTGCAGCGGCTCGAGCAGTGTGGGCGCGACGGCCTCGGCCAGCGACCCGACCGCACCGTAGAAAGCTGTCCAGGCGTCGTACTCCGTGCTGCTCCCGGTGAGCGCCTCGAACGACGCCCGCGTGGCCGCACCCTCCGGTCGCTCGACCATCAGGCCGAGGTCGCGTCCGGACCGGCGTGCCGGCGTGTACGACGCCACCGCGCGCGATCGCAGTTCCAGGGACAATCCCAGGTCTGCGACGATCTTGTCGGGCAGCAGGCTGACCAGGTACGAGTACCGCGACAGCCGCGCGTCCACTCCCGGGAACACCTGCTGGCTGACGGCTGCGCCGCCAGTGTGCGACTGCTGCTCCAGCACCAGCGTGGACAGCCCGGACTGGGCCAGGTAGGTCGCGGCGACGAGGCCGTTGTGCCCGCCGCCGACGATCACGACGTCGTAGAAGTCCTTCATCCGACCGGCCAATCCAGCTTGGTGTACGCGGCGTCCCAGAACATCCATTCGTAGCGGCACGTCGTACCGAAGTGCTGGTGACAACGCTCCCGCTCCGACGCGCTCATGTCCAGCTGGTCGGTCACCGCGAGCACCGACTCGACCACGGCGTCGAACTCGTCCGAGCCGTACGTTTCGATCCACTGCCGGTAGAGCGGGTCCGGCGACGACCGCTTGAGCAGCTCTCGACCCACGTCGCGGTAGATCCAGTAGCAGGGCAGTACGGCGGCCACGGCCTCGGCGTACGTGCCGGTCGCGCAGACGGCCGTCAGATAGGACATGTACGCCGTGGTCGCAGGACCGGACCCGGCGGCGTCGACATCGGCAACCGTCAGGCCGAGCGAGCCGAGCAGGGAGGCGTGCAGCTCGCGCTCGACCTCGATCGCGTTGGCCGCGTGCAGCGCGAACATGCGGACCGCGTCCTCATCGGCCGCGCGGCCGGCGACCAGGGTCAGCGCGCGGGAGTACGAGCGCAGATAGTGACTGTCCTGGACGATGAAGTAACGGAACGCGTCGTGGTCCAGGGTGCCGTCGGTCAGGCCGGTGATGAACGGGTGCCGGACGATCTCGGCGTACACGGGCGCCCCGCCGCGGTCCCACAGCTCGCTGGAAAACGTCATCCCCAACTCCCTCGCCGTCGACTGCGACGACCTTATCCACAACGCGGCACGACAACACGAGACGAAAGTCACTCCCTGGCTCTACCCTGACGCCATGACCATGCAGGGGGAGCGGGTTGAGTCGAGGGACGGGATGCCGCCCGACACCCCTCTGCTGGCCCGGATCCGGGCGTCGGTGATCGGCGACGACCAGGTGATGCCCGGGCCGTACGGTCCACGCCGGGTCACGTACGCCGACTACACCGCCTCCGGCCGCGCGCTCACCTTCCTCGAGGACTTCATCCGCGCAGAGGTCCTGCCGCGGTACGCGAACACCCACACCGAGTCCAGTGGGACCGGACTGCAGACGACGCGCCTGCGCGAGGACGCCCGCCGGATCATCCGCACCAGCGTCGGCGGCGACGACGAGACCGCGGTGATCTTCTGCGGCTCCGGCGCGACCGGCGCGATCGACAAGCTGATCGGGATCATGGGGCTGCGGATCCCGGCGGAGCTCGACGACACGTACCACTTCACCGACCAGATCCCGCCGGAGCAGCGCCCGATCGTTTTCATCGGGCCGTACGAGCACCACTCCAACGAGCTACCGTGGCGCGAGTCGATCGCGGACGTCGTCGTGATCAGCCAGGACCACGACGGCCACATCGACATCGACCAACTCGAGTCGCGACTGGTCGAGTTCGCCGACCGCCCGCTGAAGATCGGTTCGTTCTCCGCGGCCAGCAACGTCACCGGGATCGTCAGCGACACGCGTCGCGTCTCGGCGCTGCTGCACCGGTACGGCGCCTTGTCGTTCTGGGACTGCGCGGCCGCGGCGCCGTACGTCGAGATCGACATGTACGGCGACGACCCGCTGGAGTGCAAGGACGCGATCTTCCTCAGTCCCCACAAACTGATCGGTGGTCCGGGGACACCCGGCGTCCTCGTCGCCCGGCGCGAACTGCTGCGCAACCGGGTCCCCGACGTACCGGGCGGCGGCACGGTCGCGTACGTGAACCCGCTCGAGCACCGCTACCTGGACGATCCGGTGCACCGCGAGGAGGGCGGGACGCCGGCGATCATCGGATCGATCCGGGCCGGGCTCGCGTTCCAGCTCAAGCAGGCGGTCGGGATCGACGTGATCCGGGCGCACGAGGACGCGTACCTGCGGCGTGCGGTGCAGGCATGGACCGCGGAGCCGAACATCCAGATCCTCGGCAACCTGGACGCCGAGCGGCTGTCGATCGTCTCGTTCGTGATCAAGGCACCCTCCGGGCGGTACCTGCACCACAATTTCGTCGTCGCGCTGCTGAACGACCTGTTCGGCATCCAGTCGCGCGGCGGGTGCTCGTGCGCGGGACCGTACGGGCACACGCTGCTCGGGATCGACCTGGTCCGGTCGCACGAGTTCGCCGAGGAGATCCTGCACGGGTGCGAGGGGATCAAGCCCGGCTGGGTCCGGGTCAACTTCAACTACTTCATCTCCGAGGCTGTGTTCACATACGTCGTGGAAGCAGTGAAACTGGTCGCCCGTGACGGCTGGCGGCTGCTCGGCGACTACCGCTTCGACCCGGCCAACGGTTTGTGGCGGCACCGTCGCGGCCCGGTCGAGCCGCCGATGCGGCTGTCCCAGGTCGGGTACGACGCCGACGGCACGCTGCGGTATCCGCGCCACGACCACACCGCGCCGGAGTCAGCGCTCGAGGGCTACCTGGCCGAAGCCCGCGAGCTGCTCTCGACCTGTCAGGAGAACCCGGACCGCGAGGGGCACGTGAACCCGGACTTCGACCACCTGCGCTGGTTCGACCTGCCCTCGCGCTGCTTGTCGGACCAGCCGTAACGCCGAACGCCTTCGCCAGGCGTTCGGGTGCTCGGACACTTCCAGATCGTTTTGTTGCTATGTACAACTGAATGATCGCGGTGATCGACCCCTCGGCAGGATTGAGCTAACGCAACTGCTCCTCGATCCAGTGGGCGGCGCCGGTTGCCTGGTTGTTGTCTTTGGCAATGACCTGGAGGCCGGCCGGGAGACCTTGCGTGGGCAGCGGGATGGTGATCGCGGGGTGTCTGGTGAGGTTGGCCAGGCGAGTGTTCCTCAGCAGTTGAGCGCGTACGGCGAGGGCGCCGGCCGGACTGTCGACGGCGTCGATGGGTGGCGCGGTGGTGAGGACCGTGGGCGTGATGAGCGCGTCGACCTGGCTCAGGATCTCGTCCACGGCCTTGGTGAGCTCGCCGGCTCTGGCGCGGGCAGCGTCGTACCGGCTCCTCGGGACGGCCGCGGCCTCGCGAAGTCGTTCCTGGACGTCGGGCTGGTAGCGGCTGGTGTCCCGGCCGGCGTGGTTGGCGGCAGCCTCCGGGCCTTGGAGGTCGGCGGCGGCCTGGAAGCTCTCGGCCCAGTCCGGGAGGCGAACGTCGATTGTCGACAATCGGCTGATCGACAGTGACCAGGCGGCTTCGACCTCCGGGGTGCAATCCAGGTACTCGTCGTTCACGACCACACCGAGCCGCTCGGGCGTGCGCTCGACCGGAGTAGTGCCGGTCAGCGCGGCGATCGCGTAGGCCGCGTCGGCAACGGTGTTCGTGAGTACGCCGACGTGGTCCAGGCTCGTCGCGAGCGGGAAGACCCCGTCGACGGGCAGCGTGCCGTACTCGGGTTTGAAGCCGACGACGCCGCAGAGTGCGGCCGGGATGCGGACCGATCCGGCGGTGTCGGTGCCGATCGCGAGCGGGACGATTCCGGCCGCGACCGCCGCGCCCGCGCCGGAGCTCGAGCCGCCGGTCATGCGGCTCGGCTCATGCGGATTGCGGCACGGACCGACCCGGTTCGACGTACCTGTGCAGCCATAGGCGAACTCGTGCGTGTGGGATAACCCGATGACGATCGCACCGGCCGTCCGGAGCCGCGCGACCACCTCGGCATCCCGTCGGCCGAGCTCGTCCATCGAGGCCGATCCGCAGCGGTACGGCAGTCCATCGACCTCGATGATCTCCTTCACCAGGACCGGTACACCGGCCAGCGCGCCGGTGCGGGCGTGGTCGGCCGCGGCCTTGCGGGCACCGTCCGCGTCGAGGTGCACGACCGCGTTCAGGTGCTTGGCGTCCTCGGCGCGCTGCAGCGCTTCCTCGACCAGTACGACGGGATCCAGCCGGCCGGTGCGGACCCCCTCGGCGATCTCCGCGAGGCCGATCATGCGCTGACCCGGTGATCGGCGGCGAGCTGGGTCGCCAGGTCGAGGGTGGCGTCGTCCAGTGGTTGTGGGTCGGTCGCGTCGTACGCCTCGAAGATGCGTTGCTCGACGGCCTCGACGGTCAGGCCGGGCACCTCCGTCGAGAGTGAGCCGACGGAGGCGGGGTCGAACGGCAGCTCCAGTTGCCCGTAGACCTCGGCCAGCAACGGCTGCAGCCGTGCGTCGTCGCCGACCACGGTCAGCGCGCTGAACAGCCAGCCGTTCGGTACGACGCGCTGGCCGGTCCCCACCAGCTTCACCACGCCGCGGGCGTTGACGCTGTGGGCACCCGGGCAGTACTCGCCCGGCACCGCACCGACCCGTGCGTCGATCCCGAGCCCGTGCAGCACTTCGGCGTACAGGAGACCGAACTGCTTGAACCGAGTCTCCAGCCCGTCAGGTGCCAGCCGCTCGTGTTTCACGTGGTCAACCACGAGTGCCTCCGTCGTGTAGGCCACCGGCCGCCCGCCCACGGCCCGCACCAGCGGCTCGAACCCAGCCGCCTGGGTCGCTCGCACAGCCGCCCGGAACCCTGGCAGGTGCGTGTCCCGCCGTCCGAACACCACCACCGGCGCGGCCGGCCGGTACACCCGCAGTGCCTCCGTCAGCTCACCGGCCGACGCCCGCCGCACCAACGCATGTGCGACCGCGAGCTCCAGCGCTTCGTCCGCACCCCCACCACCGAACACCAACACCTCGCCATCGTGTCATGTGAGACTCGGGCTCATGGGAAGCAGCCGGGTGTTGGGGGTCGATGCTTGTCGGAAGGGGTGGGT
>NZ_SMKR01000260.1 GCF_004348725.1 Kribbella turkmenica | reverse complement strand
AACGGATATCCCCCGGCAATGTCGGTTATTCGCCCTCAGACAGTAGGAGAACCGGCATGCCGAGGGGTTATCCGTTCATATGTCAGTTGCAGTGGTACGCCGGCGGCACGACACGAGAGTCCGCGTCGCCCATGCTCCATCGTGACGTGTCGGGACCTGCTTCTAGAGTGCCGGCATGGTCGCCCGGACTCCGATCTCAGTCGCTGCACTTGTGCGCGATGGCCTCGTGCTTCTGGTACATCGTCACCCATCGCGTCGGTGGTATCCCGACTGCTGGGACCTCGTCGGCGGACATGTCGAGTCGGGCGAGTTGCCACACCAGGCAGTCAGCCGGGAATGTCTCGAAGAACTCGGTGTCCGCGTCCACGACCCTGCACCCTTCCCGCTGACGATCAGCGACCCGAACCTCGAGATGCACGCGTTCCTCGTCACACGCTGGGACGGCGAACCTGTCAACGCCGCCCCCGCGGAACACGACGATCTTCGCTGGTTCCGGCCCAGCGATCTCGCGGACCTGAAGCTGGCCCACCCGGCCAGCCTGTCGAGCATCCTGAGCGCCGTCCAGCTCGCAACCGCCTCACCGGTACGAATCACACACGCGTCACAGACGCCGAGTACGTCGCCACGCCGCCGCTCGCCGGGTACTCCGCGGTCAATGCGTTGAGCCGCCGGCAGCCCAACCAGCGGAACTATCTGGTGCTAACTCAATTGCTTACGCAGCAGAGTGATCCGCGTTTCGTAGCGGACCGTGGACCCATCCTCGGACTCCTCGTCCCACGCGCCGAGCTCGCTGCCACTCACCACATAGCCCAGCCGCTCGTACAACGCGCGCGGCCGCGCGCTGTTGTCGTCCACGCCCAACTCGACCCAGCGCAGCCCGCGGCCGCGCGCTCGCTGCTCCAAAGCCTCGATCAGGACCGAACCGATCCCACATGAGCGCATCTGTGCCTGGACCGACAGCTGCCAGATAGTCGCCGCCCCGGGTGGTTTCGTGTAGTCGATCCCGCCGACCGCGACCGGCAGACCGGAAGGTGGGCAGACGGCCAGATAGTCGACCTCCCCGCGGCGGGCTCGGTGGATCGCTTCAGCCAAGGACGCGAGAGCTGTCGCTCCCCCGTACCAGCCGCAGAGGGGCAGGTCGGCTTCGGTCAGATCGCGAACGCTCAGCGGTACGACAACCTCGGCCATATCGGCACCCTGGCAGGTTGCCGACTGCGAGTGCCAGCGATTTGGCGCGGAACGCTCGCCCACCAGCCGACAGATTCCTTGACACGAATATTCTCCATGGTGAATAGTCAAGCCATGGACGGAGTACTGAGTGCGCTGGCTGATCCAGCCCGGTGGCGGCTTGTCGGGCTGCTGGCGGAGCGGCCGCGGTCGGTGGGCGTGCTGGCGCAGTTGGCCAACGCCCGGCAACCGCAGACGACGAAACATCTGCAGACCTTGGAGCGAGCCGGCCTCGTGGTGTCCCAGCGAACGGGGCAGCGGCGAATCTACGCCTTGCAGGCCACTCCCCTGCGCGATCTCGCGGCTGCGCTGACGCAGCTCGCCGACACGGTGGACGAGGCCGGCGGGTCGCGTGCAACGTTCGACCGGCACGGGTTGAGCCTCGACGCGGAGCGGTCGGCTGCGGAGAAGGCGGGGTGGGCCGACGGCCGCGTGTTCAGGTTCCACCGGTCGCTCAGCGCGGCCCCGGAGGCGGTCTGGTCTCATCTGGTCGAGCCGGAGCTGCTGGCCAACTGGTGGACGCCGACCGATCTCCGCGTCTCCGAGCTCGTCTTCGAGGCGCGGCCCGGCGGGCGGATCGTGCTCGAGTACCGCGATGCCGAGGACACCGACAACTCCGACCAGGTCGCCGGACGGGGGGAAGGGGCCGTGGACGACGTACGCACAGCCGAGCGCCTGTCCTACCACCTCTCCCCCGCGCTGCCCGACGGCAGCGTCGCCTTCACTTCGCAGGTGGAGATCGACCTCCGCCCGACCGGCGCCGGCACGGACCTCGACGTCGTGTACCGGATCACCGACAGCACTGTCGACTCCGCGGACTTCATCGCAGGGATCGAGCTCGGCTTCGGCCAGGCTCTGGACAACCTGGCGGCCGTCGTCGCCGCCCAATCCCAACCGACATCAGACGTGAGGAGCACGCAATGACGCAGCAGACCAACGGCCGCCGGGTCGTCGTCGCGATGAACTGCTCGATCGACGGCCACTACTCCAAGCCGGAAGCCAACGACATGGGCTGGGTCCTCCCGTACGCCGTCACCGACGTCGCCCGGGACCACATGACCAGCCTCTTCACGCCTGCCACGACGGCGCTGCTGGGCCGGGTGAACGCGGAAGGCTTCATGGGCTTCTGGCCGACCGTCATCGGGACGGAAGGAGCCGACTCGCGCGACGAGGCGTTCGCGAAGTGGCTGGTCGCCACCGACAAGGTGGTGCTGTCGTCCACGTTGACGGAGGCTCCGTGGGAGCGTACGACGGTGGTGAACAAGCCGACCGCCGACGTGGTCGACGAGCTCAAGGCCACCGAGGGCGGCGACATCGTGGTGTTCAGCAGCGCCAGCGTGATCAAGGCGCTGCTGGCGGCCGACAAGGTCGACCGCCTCGCGCTGATGATCTTCCCGATCTTCCTCGGCGCCGGGCCGCGGCTGTTCGAGGACGGCCTGCCCGAGGCCCGGTGGAGGCTGACCAGCCAGTCGAGCGGCGAGCAGGGTGCGCTCGCACTCGTCTACGACCGCGTCCGGGACTGACTCAGTCCAGGCAGAACTCGTTGCCTTCGGGGTCGTTCATGACGATGGTCCCGAGGCTCAGCGGCGGCGCCGGCTCGAACCGCTGGATGCGTTTCGCTCCCAGCGCGACCAGGCGGTCGCACTCGGCCTCGAGCGCAGCCATCCGGTCGGCTCCCTCGAGGCCGGGGGCGGCGCGGACGTCGAGGTGGACGCGGTTCTTGGCCACCTTGTCCTCCGGCACCTGCTGGAAGAAGATCCGCGGGCCGTCGCCGTCGGGGTCCTCGAGCGCCGACGCGGTGTTCCGCTGATCCTCCGGTACGCCGGCCCGCTCCAGGAACTCGTCCCACGCGGCCAGCGGGTCGGCGCCGGCGGGCAGCTCGACGCCTGGCGGCCCGGGGTGAACGTAACCCAGCACGTCGCGCCAGAACGTCGACAACGCCTTCGGATCGTGAGCGTCGAAGGTGACCTGGATGGTGCGGCTCATCGGAGTACTCCGTTTCGTGTGGTTTCGGCTGTTGTCACTGTCGCACGGCTAGCGGACAGGATCGGTCCGCTATCTCTGGCAGAGTGGGCGACATGGACGACGAGCGCGGCACGACGGAACGTGTTCTCACCCTGCTCGGGCTCCTGCAGCAGCGGCAGGTCTGGACCGGCACCGAACTCGCCGACCGGCTCGGTGTCACCCCGCGGACCGTACGGCGGGACGTCGAGCGACTGCGGACCCTCGGCTACCAGGTGCACGCGAGCCAGGGCGTCGGCGGCGGCTACCAACTCGGTCCCGGGCAGGACCTGCCGCCGCTGCTGCTCGACGACGAGGAAGCGATCGCCACCGCAGTCTCGTTGCTCGCCGGTGCGGGTGGCGCGGTCGCAGGAGCCGGCGACGCCGCGGTCCGCGCGTTGACCAAACTCGACCGGGTCCTGCCGACCCGCCTACAACGTGAGGTACGGGCGCTGTCCGGATCGGTCGAGACATTTGGCGGCGGCCGTACGTCGGTCGACCCC
Organism: Kribbella turkmenica; assembly: GCF_004348725.1. Lineage (GTDB taxonomy): Bacteria > Actinomycetota > Actinomycetes > Propionibacteriales > Kribbellaceae > Kribbella > Kribbella turkmenica. The sequence continues at coordinate 3,151 of NZ_SMKR01000260.1, read as the reverse complement.
GAGGCCCTGATGACACTGGCGAGAGCGTGCCGCGACACGGTGGAGATCACCTTCGACTACCCGTCCGGGAACGAGGTGCGCCGTCGCCGGGTCGAGCCGTATCGTCTGGTCGCCTCCGACCGGCGCTGGTACCTGTTCGCTTACGACCTCGACCGTGACGACTGGCGCAGCTTCCGCGTCGATCGGGTGAGAGAGGTGTCCACGCGGACGTGGCATTTCCGTCCCCGCGAGGCGCCCGACGCGGCGACGTACGTGCAGGAGAGCGTGTCCAGCCGGGTGTATCCGGAGCAGGCACGCTTCCTCGTCCACGCGCCTGCCGACACGGTGCGCGCCCAGGTGCCGGCCTCGGCCGCCGTCGTACGACCGCACGGCGCGGACCGCTGCGAGATCCTCAGCGGCGCAAGCAATCTCGACTTCGTCCTCATGCACGTCGTCCTGCTCGGCCACTCCTTCGAAGTCCTCGACCCACCAGAACTGACCACCCGCTGCCACACCCTCGCCGCCCGCCTCCTGGCCGCAGCCGGGACAACCTAGGATCGCGTGGTGACTCCTCGAATCCACACTGTGGGACAGCTGTTCGGCTTGCTGGACGAGGTCGTCGACGGCAGCGAGCGTGGGGATCGGGCCGGTGAGGCGGCCGCGGGTTTCTGGGCGGAGTTGCTGACGCGGCCCGGGCATCCGTTGGCGACTCGACTGCCTGACGAGGCGTTGGTCGACTGGTACGAGCGTGGTCTGCTGGGCGACCTGGATGGTGCCCGGGTGCTCGACATCGGATGCGGCGGTGGACGCAACAGCAGGTGGTTCGCGGAGCAGGGTGCTGTTGTCGTGGGCATCGATCTCGCGGAAGGACTGCTGGAGCAGGTCCGGCCGTCCATGCCGGCGTCGGTCGCATTGAGCAAAGTGGACGTGGTGCGCGACGAGGTGCCGGCCGGGCCGTTCGACCTGGTGTACGATCCCGGCTGTTTCCACCACATCGCGCCGCACCGCCGGATCACCTACCTGGAGCGGGTCCTGCCGTCGGTGGGCCGCCGGTTCGCGATCGTCACGTTCGCGGCGGAGCGCATGGAGACTCCGGACGACCGCGAGATCGTCCGGAGCGGTGATACTCAGGGAGGGATGGCGTTCTCACTGGACGATCTCACCCGGATCTTCCGCGTGCTCGACCCGGTCGAGCTACGAGCCGTCCGCACCGACCGTGAAGGCACCTTCGGAGCCGATTTCCTGAACGCGGGCCTGTTCACCAGGTGACGCACGGGCCGGGATCCCTTCTCCCCCGGTGCTTCTAGGCGACGTACGACGCCAGGTGTTCGCCGGTGAGGGTCGACTTGGCGGCGACCAGGTCCGACGGGGTGCCTTCGAACACGACGCGGCCGCCGTCGTGGCCGGCGCCGGGACCGAGGTCGATGATCCAGTCGGCGTGCGCCATCACGGCCTGGTGGTGCTCGATCACGATCACCGACTTGCCGGACTCGACCAGGCGGTCGAGCAGGCCGAGCAGTTGCTCGACGTCGGCGAGGTGGAGCCCGGTGGTGGGCTCGTCGAGGATGTAGACATCACCCTTCTCGGCCATCTGGGTCGCCAGCTTCAGTCGCTGCCGCTCGCCACCGGACAGCGTGGTCAGCGGCTGCCCGAGCGTGAGGTACCCGAGCCCGACGTCGGCCATCCGGTCCAGGATCTTGTGCGCGGCCGGCGTTCGTGCCTCGCCGTCCTCGAAGAACTCCTCGGCCTCGCTCACCGACATCGCGAGTACTTCGGCGATGTTGCGGCCGCCGAACGTGTACTCGAGCACGGACGCCTGGAAGCGCCGGCCCTCACACTCCTCGCAGGTCGACTCGACCGTGGCCATCACGCCCAGGTCGGTGTAGATGATGCCGGCGCCGTTGCAGGTCGGGCAGGCGCCCTCGGAGTTCGAGCTGAACAACGCCGGCTTCACGCCGTTGGCCTTGGCGAACGCCTTGCGGATCGGGTCGAGGAGCCCGGTGTACGTCGCCGGGTTGCTCCGGCGCGAACCGCGGATCGCACCCTGGTCGATCACCACGACGCCCTCGCGGCCCGCGACCGAGCCGTGGATCAGGGAACTCTTCCCGGACCCGGCGACACCGGTGACGACGCAGAGCATCCCGAGCGGGATGTCGACGTCCACCTTGCGGAGGTTGTTCGTGGACGCGCCGCGGACCTCCAGCTTTCCGGTCGACTCGCGCACCGCTTCCTTCAGCTTCGCGCGGTCGTCGAGGTGGCGGCCGGTGGTGGTGTCACTCGTCCGCAGCCCGGCCAGGCCGCCCTCGTAGCAGACCGTGCCGCCCGCCGAGCCGGCGCCGGGGCCGAGGTCGACGACGTGGTCCGCGATCGCGATCGTCTCCGGCTTGTGCTCGACGACGAGCACGGTGTTGCCCTTGTCGCGCAGTTGCAGCAGCAGCTTGTTCATCCGCTCGATGTCGTGCGGGTGCAGGCCGATCGTCGGCTCGTCGAAGACGTAGGTGACGTCGGTCAGCGACGACCCGAGATGCCGGATCATCTTGGTGCGCTGCGCCTCACCGCCGGACAGCGTGCCGGCCGGGCGGTCGAGCGAGAGGTACCCGAGCCCGATCTCGGCGAACCAGTCGAGCAGGTGCTGCAAGCCGCCGAGCAGCGGCGCCACCGACGGCTCGTCGAGCTTGCGGATCCAGTCGGCCAGGTCGCTGATCTGCATCTCGCACAGGTCGGCGATGTTCTTGCCCTTGATCTTCGACGACAGCGCTTCCTGGCTGAGCCGGGTGCCGCCGCAGTCCGGGCAGGTGGTGAACGTGACCGCCCGCTCCACGAACGCGCGGATGTGCGGCTGCATCGCCTCGACGTCCTTGGACAGGAACGACTTCTGGATCGCCGGGATGATGCCGCTGTAGGTGACGTTGATGCCTTCGACCTTGATCTTCGTCGGCTCCCGGTGGAGCAGGTCGTGCAGTTCCTTCTTGGTGTACTTCTTGATCGGCTTGTCCGGGTTGAAGTAGCCGGAGCCGCGGAAGATCCGGCCGTACCAGCCGTCCATGCTGTAGCCGGGGATCGTCAGCGCGCCCTCGTTCAGCGATTTGTTCTCGTCGTACAGCGCGGTCAGGTCGAAGTCGTTGACCGAGCCCATGCCCTCGCACTTCGGGCACATGCCGCCGTGGTAGAC